>CBDUAX010000537.1:0-3562 GCA_965365235.1 uncultured bacterium | reverse complement strand
GATGACGGACGGATATGACCCAAGAGGCGTTTGGAAACTTCCTGGCACCCGTCAACGCGGGCCTGAACCTGGCCAGTACGGTCTTCCTGATTTGGGGGCTATTGTCTATCAAGAGGCGAGACGTACGTGGCCACCGCAGAGCCATGATAGGGGCTTTGGTAGCCTCCGGGGTTTTCCTGATCTTCTACCTCACGCGCTTCTACCTGACGGGGACCCAACGATTCGCCGGGGATGGCCTCGCGAAGATCGTCTACCTTTCGATCCTCTTCTCCCACATGATTCTCGCCGCGGCCATCGTGCCCCTGGTCCTCCGGCTGCTATTCCTGGTCCTCCGATCCCGCTTCCATGCCCACGCACGCCTTGCCCGGTGGGTGTACCCCCTATGGTTGTACGTGTCGGTAACAGGTCTGCTGGTGTACCTGCTCCTCTACCACGTGTACGGGTACGTGTGAAGGCGACACTCGGCTGGATTGGCCGAGAACGCCCTTCAGCTCCCCTGCGGTAGAACGATCTCTACCTCGGCACCGCCGTCGTGGGGATTGCGGAGTACCACCTCGCCACCCTGGGCCTTCACCGCCATACGGGCGTAGGGCAATCCCAAACCGAGCCCTCCAGGGGAGGTGGTGTAAAAGGGATCCAATGCTTTCAAAAGGGCCTCAGCCGTGAAACCGGGGCCCTTGTCTCGGATCAGAATCCGAACCCGGTCGGCCTCTTTCCGCAGCGTCATCTGGACGGCCTCTCCTCCGCTGAATTCCCCAGCGTTGTGAAGGATGAGGAAGATGGCGTCCTTCAGTGGCTCTGGATCGACCTGAACGCGGAGCGGTTCCTGGGGACCTTCCACTTTGACATAAACCGTGAAGTCACCGGAAAACTCCTGAGTCACATCCCCCACCAGATCCACCAGATTGATCGTTTCCAGAACAGGTACCACTGGGGGGTCATCCAGGAAGAACTCCAGATCCTCCACGGCCCCGAGAGCCGCGTCAGCACCATCTCGCAGAGACTCGCCACCTTGGTCCAGGCCGGCCAGGAGGGGCGCTTCGACCCTATGCCGCAGATAGTCGGCAAGGCGTTTCAGCGATTCCCTGAGGGCTTCGTCCCGTTCCAGGCCCCGGGGGACCCAACGCTTGGCCAACAGATCGCGGAGCTCCCAGACCATTTCCGGTTCACCCGGGATCTCGGCTTTTCCGGTCCCGAGCTCTCCGGAGCGGATGGCGGCCTGCAACCTGGCCAAGTGCCCCCGGATCTTCTTTTGCCCCCACCAACTCCCGAGTACCCAACCCAGAAGAAGGCCACCCAGGACACCCAAGCCTACGTACACCACGTCTGTCATCGGTCGGATTGTCTTGTAGTTCAGGTGTTGAGAGCCTGAGCCAGACAGGCTCTCTGGAATGGGATCTTGGGCCCTGGCCCAATCAGGTGCAATAGGCCGGCCGGGTGCGGGACCTTCGGAACCGGATTCTGCCGCTCTCCGGATGCCTGGAACCGGGTTGCCCAAACCGGCCATGAACCCCTAGGCTGAACCAGGCGACGACCCCCTATGCGGAAATCGAAAAACAGGGACCAATGAAAGGGCCAAGCGGTGGATACCTTGAGTCAAATCCAGTCGATCCTGGACGAAAGCGCAGACAAAGACAACCCCGGACCAGAGGGAATCAAAGAGATCCTCGAATCGGTCCATAGCATCGCTGTAGTGGGGATCTCTCGGAACCCCGAGAAGGCCGCCAGGAGAGTCCCCTCCTATCTGGCTGCGAAGGGCTATGACGTAATCCCCGTCAATCCTTTTGTGGATCGCATCCTTGGGAAGGAAGCCAAGGATACCCTCAAGGAGGTCACGGACCCTGTGGATATGGTACTCGTCTTCCGACCTTCCGCCGAGGCCGCCCAGATTGCCGAGGTCGCGATGGCCAGGGCGGAGAAACCCGTCATCTGGCTTCAGGAGGGAATCTCGGCAGACGCAGTAGCAGCCCGAGCAAGGGCCGAAGGGATTCAGGTGGTCCAGGACCTCTGCACCTACAAGGTCCACAAGGTCTTATTCCCGGATTGATCCCGGGGAGGCCAGTGCGTCCACTACCTTCTGTGCGTGGCCCTTGGGCCTGACCTTCCGCCAGGCCTCGATGACGACCCCGTTCTCATCAATGACGAAGGTGCTCCGCTCGATCCCCCAGTATTTTCGGCCGTACATGGACTTTTCCTTCCAAACCCCGTAGGCCTCGGCTACCCGGTGATCCTCGTCGGACAAGAGGGGAAAGTTGAGATCGTATTTGTCCCTGAACCGCTTGTGGGAGGAGAGGGGATCCGGAGAAACGCCCAGAACCACAGCACCCCCTTCGTGGATTCGAGGAAGAGTATCCCTCAGCTCACACGCCTGGGTCGTACATCCGGTAGTATTGTCTTTGGGGTAGAAATACAGGATGACCTTCTTTCCCTTCAGTCCCTTCAAATTCACCACCGAGTCGTCATCGGCCGGCAGGGAGAAGTCCGGTGCTACATCACCCTTCTTAACCATCCATCCCTCCTATTTCCCTTGAAGGGGCCGGCTCACCCCTGTGCGGGGTGCCGGCCCAGCGTCCACCCTCAGCCGTCAATCAGACCGGTCCTCCAGCGTCCAACGGCAGATCTCGTTCCTCCGGGCCAGGCAAGACGGGTGGTGAATGGGCGGAGGATCCGGGAAGTATCGTGCGAGAATCGTCTGAGCGAGCCCGGAGAGAAGAGCACACGCCTCCCCATCCCCATCCATCTCCAGGAGGAGGTGGGCGTTGGCCTCGAGGGTGAACGGCCCGTGGGCGAAACCACCCAGAGATCGCCCGAAGAGACCCTTTGTCCGTTTCCGGAACTGCCGCCGGGCCAACCCGTACCGTACCCGAGACGGAAGCCACCGAACCGGGCCGGGGACGGGTGCGTCTTTCCCAGCCAGAACCTCGCCGGCCTGGAAGAAAACCTCTTCCGCGTCGGATCTGCGGAGAACGAGAGAGAAGAGAGCCTGGGCCTCTTCATCCGTGATACGGCCTCCCCGTTTCACCTCCTCGCCGAACCGTCTGATCCGTAGCTCCACGGCCTCAGTGAGCCCCAAGCGGCGGGGCATAGTCTCTGAGGGGTTTTCCTGATCGAGGAATTCCGTTGGCAGGTCCCGATTCCGGATGACTTCCAGGAGGGAGAGGCCTACCAGAGCGGCGATTCTCCCCTTTCCGGAAGAAGGCACTCCCGACATTCGGCTCCATGGGCGGCGAAGGCATCGGTGGCCCGAGGACCCATGGGGAACCGCCCATGGCCTCGGCGAAGACGGATAATCTCACCCATCGACGTCCCTGGAGCAACGGAAGGGGGATGCCCGCGTCCAACCGGTATCTTGTGGGAAACCAAGAAATTCAAAAAACGTACCGATATGACAGTGACGGGCCGGCCCGATGGCCACACTTTGGAAGGTGCAGGGTGAGAAATCACCCCCTCCTTGCGTTGGATAAGCGGGGAGCGTTCCTGTTCGGAGATATCGGCGAGGCCATGGGGGGGCTGGTTCGTGCCTCAAGTAAGCTCCGGAACGCTCTTCGTGCTCCCTTTTTGT
>CBDUAX010000536.1:0-3570 GCA_965365235.1 uncultured bacterium | reverse complement strand
GGCCCTGAAGCCTCTGCCTCAGGAACCCGGCCCGTTTCTCAGAGGTCATCAGCGTCCTCCTGCACCGCCATAGTCTCTAGGATCGGAGGCGCCAAAGAGAGTGCCCGTGCCCGGATCCACTTGGACGGCATGAACTCGGCCCAGGTATCCGTTCAACTCCGAATAGGGCTGCAGTTCATAGCCGTAGCCCTCCAGAACATCCGCCACCCCCCCCGGGAGCCCCGAAGCCTCGATTCTGAGCCCATCGGGTGCGATGAACCATCGCCGAGCCGACAGGGCTTCTCCCAAAGCCATGCCGTGGTCGATGACATTCACCACGCTTCGGACGATGGAGCCGGGAATGCGAGAACTTCCGGCCGATCCCAGGACCAGGAAGGGCCGGCCGTCCTTGAGGACCATGGTGGGTGACTGGCTGGTCTTCTCCCGCTGGAAGGGGACGGGTTCGTCATTCATGTCGTAGCTGTAGGCGTAGAAAAAGCCCAGCTCGAGACTGGCCACTTTGGAGCCGAAGCTCGGGCCGATGGACTGGGTTATGGATACAGCGTTTCCAGAGGCGTCCACCACGGAGAAATGATGAGTGTCCCCGTCCGGGGGGGTTCCCCCTCGGATGGCGATGGGAAGGGCCCGTTCCAGGTCGATTTCCCGGACCCGCCTGGCGGCATGGGCCTTCGAGACCTGGATCCAATCCGGCACATACTCATCCGTCTGACCCAGGTAAAGAGCCTGTGCGAGAATGTGGATGTATTCAGGGTCTGCAATGTCGTAACCTGCCAGGTCAAAGTGCTCGAGGATCTGCAACATCTCGACGACCGAGGCCCCGTCGCAGTTTCCGCCCCTGGCGACGATCTGAAACCCACGGTATTCCCCCTCAACCACGGGACCTGAGAGGGGCGTGTACTGAGCCAGGTCGGACCGGCGGATGAGGCCCTGGTTGGCCTCCATCTCCGCTACAATGGCTTCAGCCAATGCGCCCTCATACAGCACCCGTGCCCCTTCGGCGGCCAAGGTCTCCAAGGTCCGGGCCAGCGCCGGCTGTCGGAACAGGTCTCCCTGGGAGTAGGGCGATCCATCCACTTTGAAAAAGTGTGCCCGGGTACCGGCGTAGCGTTTCAGCTCCCCCTCGTTGGCCCGGAACGCCTCATGGAGATCTTCCTGGATGACGAACCCCTCTGTCGCCAGGCGGATGGCCGGTTCCAGCACTTCACCCAGCGTCCTGGTGCCGTACTCCAGAAGCATTTCCTCCAGGGCCGCGGGGCTCCCGGGGATGGGGATGGTTCCGTACCCGTGCCCTCGGCCCCACGGCTCACCCAGGACCGCCGGAGCTTGGGTGGCCCCGTCGATACCGATGAAGGTTCCATCGGCCAGGTGGATGAGGATCTGGGACCGTCCCCCGATGCTCCCCATCTGCGGGTCCGTCACCAGGAGGGCGAAAGCCGTGGCCACCGCTGCATCCACCGCGGGTCCGCCGGCCTCCAGGATTTCCAACCCGGCGTCGACCGCCTGGGGGGTGGGTGCACTGATCAAGTATTCGTGCCCTGTGGCGGTCCTCTGGTCCTGGGCACCGATGCCGGTGACCGGAAGCAGGAGGCCGAACAGGAGGATACGGATCGTCTTCATCGATGGGTCCAGTCTTCCTGGTAGAGGGGATGGCAATTGGCTCCAACGAGCCCGCTCCTGATCTTGATCATCGATTCTACCCTGGAAGGCCCCAAAAATACCCCGAGTCAAGCGTCAATCCAGGAAGAGGGTCACCCCGGGGCCCGGATCGAAACCCAGAAGCAGCCACAACGCCAGGTAGCCGATCCAAACGACGGAGAGGACCATGGAATACGGAAGCATGAGGGCCATGGCTGATCCGATGCCCACCTCCTGGTCCTTCTCCCGGTATTTTTCAAGGAGGCCCAGGAGAAACGGGAGGTAGGCCGAGACCGGGGAGATGATGTTGGTCGTGGAATCCCCGATCCTATACGCCATCTGCGTGGTGGCCGGACTCACCCCGAGCTGGTAGAAGAGAGGGATGAAGATGGGAGCGAGGATCAACCACTTCGTGAATCCGCTGGTGATGAAAACGTTCAAAGCCGCGCAAAAAAGCGCGAAGAGGAGGATGGTTGGAACCATCCCGATCTCCAGACCTCGGATCAGATCCGCACCCTCCACGGCGATGACCGTGGTCATGTTGCTTTTTTGAAAGAGATGGATGAAGAGGGAGGCCGGAAGACATACCACCAGAAAGGAGGCAACCCCAGCCAGGCCCCGCTGCATCATCTTAGGGACCTCCTTCTCTGACGTCAGTTCACGGGAAGCGAGCCCGTATGCCACCCCCACCAGCACGAAGTAGACGAAAAGGATCGCGATGATGCCGGAGATCAGGGGAGACCGAGGCAGGAGCTCTCCGGCATCGTTCCGAAGGAGGGCATCGGCCGGCAGGGTGAGGAAGAGAAGCCCGACGAGGAAGAGTGCCGTGGCCGCTCCGGCTGCTTTGAGCCCCCTTTTTTCGTTCTCGTCGAGGTGGAAGTCCTCAGGGGTCTGGGCCACAAAGTCTTCGGGAGGCCGGTACTCTCCCAGGTAGGGCACAATGACCTTCTCGGTGACCACCGTCACCACGGCGGCTAGAACCAGGGTCGACCCCATCATGCAATACCAGTCCATGAGAGGGTGGACCACGGCATCCACGGCGAAGTGGCCCACCGCCGACTGGGTGATCCCTGCCAGGACCACATCCGTGCCCGCCGGGAAGATGTTGGCGGAAAAAGCCCCATAGGCCGCCACATATCCGGCACAGATGCCTGCCACGGGGTGCCGATTCAGGGCCAAGAAGATGGCACCCCCCAGAGTGGGAGTGATAATGATCCCGGCATCGGAGGCGACGTTGGCGCACACCCCCACAAGGGCGATGATGAAGGTGATGAGGTACGGTGGGGTCCGGTGGACGATGGTCCGGATCAGCGCCGAGAAAAACCCGGTCTGCTCCGCGATGCTCACCCCCAGGATCATGATGATGACAAAGCCGACGGGGGTGAAGGTCGCGTAGATGTCGACGAAGCCCTCCATGGTCTCCTGGATGACGGATTTCGAGGCAAGGCTCAGAACCCGCACGGTGTTCGCAACCTCATCCCCCGTCTCCGGATCGATGGTGACGTAGGAAGAGGAGACGCCAAGCCAGGAGAGAAGGACGGAGAACGCCAGCACAATCCCGATGAGCAAAACGAAGACTGTGAAGGGGTGAGGGAGAAGGTTGCCGATGCGTTCGGCAGCCCCGATGAAGCGTTTGAAGAAGCGGAAGGACCGGGACTCTTGGCCGGGTTCGGGAGCCGATCCGGAACCCGGGGAAGAACCGGTCCTTGCCCCCCCGTGGGTCACCTGGTGCCCCCTGAATGGCCCGGGGTACCATGCCCCCCCCGGAAACCCCTCTCGCGGAACTGCCTCAGCGTTTCGAGGCCGTCCGCCACCTTCACCAGGGCCCAGGCCAGGAGGGCCGTCCGATCCCGGATGCTGGGGATGGAGACCCACTCATCCTCCGTGTGGTATCCGCCGCAGATCGGTCCGATGCCGTCCACCGTGGGCACCTCC
>CBDUAX010000535.1:0-3573 GCA_965365235.1 uncultured bacterium | reverse complement strand
ATCCGGTTACGCTTCCGTGTTTAAAACCAGGGCAACAAGGAGAGGGCTTGAGATTTTCCGTCACGATAGTCAGATCCTCGCCCTCATTGGAATCTGCGGGGCCTGCAGCTTGGCCTTCACATCGATGGTCCTTGCCCGGGCCGCCGACAACGAGCCGGTGAGCGAAATCGAGGTTGGCGAAATCATGATCCTTTCGGTCCCCCCCCAGCCTGGGGAGGTCAGGATCGAACATGCCTTTGAGTGGCGGGAGTCCAGGATCGACGAGGTCAGGATCGAACAGGCCTTCAAGTGGCGTAATTCCAAACCCGTCGTTTTCCGCTCGGGGCCCACGGTCACCTGGATGAAGTGGCAACCCGAACCCTCTTTCTCAATAGAGACCGGGCCCGATTCACCGCCGTCCTTGGTGGGCGTCCGGTACCTGTGGGAGAAGCCCTTCTGGAATCGGTGGCGAAAAGACGGCGGACCCCTGAACTTCGAGTTCCGTTTCGAACCCTCGAAGTAAGGACCCGAGGCCCGGACCGGGGTTTTCCACCGATGGTCCGGGCACCCTGACCTGGCATCTCTGACAAAATTCTGACAGATCCGAATCCTCTGGAGGGGGCCTGCCACGTTACGTTCCTGTCATGGCCGCACTTCGTCTCTCAGACCGTCTTCCGTCCCGGACAGCCGTGGTGGTGGGGCTCCTCCTCCTCACGCTGGGCCTCATCGGCGTCCTGGCCTACCAGGCCTTGGACGCCACCCGGTCCCATGAACGGATTGCCCAGCAAACCCTGAAAGAGCATGCCCTGTTCGCGGCTTGGGAACTCTCTTCCGTTTTCAAGCGGGACCTATACAGCTACTACCTCTCCCCCGGTGTCGAAGTCGTGGCCAAAGCGGGTGGAGCCTTTCCTGGGATTCCCCTGAAGGCAACGCCTCCCGTTCTCAAAATGGCCGAGTCCTGGTCCTGGCCTCTGGGGGGCCTGGAGGAGCTGGACTACCTGTTCCGTCTGGATTTGGGAAGCGGGAAACTCACTGTCCAGGGTGACCGACCCCCGGGGGGGGAGGCTAAGGCCTGGCTCATCCAGCTCTTGGAGGGGGAAGCCAAGGTAAAGCAGGGCGGGGAGGAACACGCCCGAGGTTTGGTCCTGCATGGATCTGGGAAGGATCAACGGGTTGTCGTCCTTAAGGTCTCACCAGAACCGGGTCCCGGCGCCGAAGTGGTGTTCGGCTTCCAGACCACTCTGGCGCCCCTTCGCCTGATCCTGGACCAGATCGCAGCCAAAGCCCCACTTCTCCCGCCGGCGCTGACGAAGGGGAAGCCGTCCCAGGAGTTGGTGTCTTTTGAAATCCTTGATCCGGCAAAAAGGGAGATCTACCGGACTGCCCATCAGTTCGATTCGAACTTCAAGGGTGGGGAGAGTATGGGCCCCTTCTTCGGGGACATGGTCGCTGGCGTCACCCTGAGGCCCGAGGCCGCCGATCTTCTGGTGATCGGTGGCTTGCCCAAGTCACGGCTCCCGACCATCCTGGGACTCCTGCTTCTGGCATCGGGCCTCGTCATTGCCGCCTTGTTCCAAATCCGAAGGGAGCAGGAGTTATCGTTGCTCCGCACCGACTTCGTCTCCAGTGTCTCTCATCAGCTGCGGACTCCCCTGGCCCAGATCCGGATGTTCGGGGAAACGCTGCTGCTGGGGAGAGTTCGCAGTGAAGAGGAGCAACAACGCTCACTTGAGATCATCGTCAAAGAGTCACAGCGCCTCACGCACCAGGTGGACAACGTCCTCCTCTTTTCCCGAGCCCAGCGTCAGGACGTGCAGCTGAGCCCCAGGCCCATTCTCCTGGCCCCCTTCATTCGAGAGGCCCTGGAGAGTTTTTGCCCGGTGGCCGAGGCCCAGGATTGCCGGGTGGAGGCCTTCCTGGATGAGAAGCTGGGGGCCGTGGCAGACCCGGTGGCTCTCCGCCAGGTAATCCTCAACCTCCTGGAAAATGCGGTGAAGTACGGACCCCGGTCCCAGATCGTGGATGTTAAGCTCAGGAGAGGGAGTCCGTGAACGGTTAGGCTGGAGGTCGAAGACGAGGGGGAAGGCATCCCTCTGGACCAAAGGGAACGTGTCTTCACCCCCTACGCCCGGCTGGATCGGGATCGAGATTCGGGTGTGGCCGGCTCCGGGATCGGACTGGCGGTGGTTCAGGAGTTGGTGTTACGCCAGGGAGGATCGGTCTGGGTGGAGAGCTCCATGAGTGGTGGGGCCAGATTGGTGGTGGAGCTTCCGGAGGCCCTTGGCGTCGGCCCGGAAGGCCCTGCTCCGTCAGACTTCCCGGGGGGGTCGGACCCCTCGGCGGACCCTTCACATTCTGAGGACTCCACTCCTTCTGAAGAGGGAGATTGATCCAGGATGCCCAGGGTGCTGCTGGTTGAGGACAACGCTGACCTGGCCTACGGCCTTCAGAACAATCTGGAGATCGAGGGCTATGAAGTCCGTGTGGCCGAGGACGGTGAGACCGGACTGAAGCGGGCCCGGGCATGGGGTCCCGATCTGATCATCCTGGACCTCATGCTTCCGGACCTGGACGGATACAGGGTCCTTCAGCACCTCCGGGGGGACGGAATCGAAACCCCGGTCCTGATCCTGACGGCAAGGGGGGAGGAGTCCGACAAGGTTCTGGGTTTCCGGCTGGGGGCCGACGACTATGTCACAAAACCCTTCGGCGTTTTGGAGCTCCTGGCGCGGGTCGAGGCCATCCTGAGGAGGAGCCGTGTTCCGGAGACCTCCGGCGGTGAGCTCTTCAAAGAGGACGGGGTCTTCGAGTTCGGCTCCATCGCCCTGGATCCTAAGGCCAGGATCGTGAAGAAGGGGGGGGCCGAGGTCCCCCTCACTCCCAAGGAGCTCGATCTCCTTCTCGCCCTGATCCGCAAGGGTGGCGCGGTGGTGAGTCGTCTGGACCTTCTGAAGGAGGTCTGGGGCCATCGAGCGGCCGTTGTAAGCCGGACGGTAGACACCCACATCTCCGAGCTCAGACGCAAGCTGGAAGACGAGCCCTCGAACCCCACCCACATCCTCACCGTCCATAAGGCCGGGTACCGATTCCATCCCTGAACCCCGGCCGAGATTTCTCTGGTTTTGGATAGGCCCTGACAAATTCCTGACGCTCTTCTGGCCCCCTCCAAACCTCTGACCTCCTAATCAGTCGTAGCTTTCGGGACGAGCATGGAATTTGGCTGTCGTCTTCACCCGTCCCGGGCCTTCGGAAATCTGGTGGGCTGGTCACCCGCCTCGACAACAAAGGTGCCTCCGACGAAGCCCGGGGCGGGGGAAGATGGCTTTTCTTCGGGGCTGCTACCCGACCGGAATCCTGGCGGTCGGTGATGTCCGGAGCACCCGCCCTGAGAATCCTGTTTTCGACCCCAAAACCCCACTTGAACCACCCCTCGGTTACAGTTAGCTTACCAAGCTCGCTATGTTTTCGCCTGCTCGGAGCCCGGGTAGGCGATTTCGGCGCAACACCCAGGGTGGGGTACCGAAGCGGTCAAACGGGGCAGACTGTAAATCTGCTGGCTAAGCCTTCGGAGGTTCGAATCCTCCCCCCACCATT
>CBDUAX010000534.1:0-3581 GCA_965365235.1 uncultured bacterium | reverse complement strand
CTTCCCCCTGGTAAGCGGCATCGTCGCCCTGGCGGTAGGACTGGAAGCGGCTCTGCACCCGGGGAGTTATGCCTCGAGTCAGGTCGCGGTGGCTGTGGGCTTGGGCTTGAGCTTGTTTCTGGCATCGACGGCCCTGGCGGTCTGGCGCTCCGTTGGGTGTGTGCTCTGGCACCGCCTGGTGGTTCTGGCCGTTATTCTGGGCGGCCTCGCCTTCTGGGCGGACCAAACCGTTTTCCACCTCCTGGGTGTGGCGTGTGCAGGGTTGTTCGTGATCGTTCAGATCGAGGAGATGACCTTGAGGCGGCGCCTGGCACCCCGCCGGGACTGACCTCCAGGGGTCTTGGGGCCATCCGAATCGCGCTCAGGGAAGCCTCCCTCCTGCTCCGATCACCACCTCCGGGTCTGTGCATGAGCATGGACCCCGGCCTAGATTCCGTTCATCCCCCAGGCCCGATCCGTCGAACTTGCAGGAGCACACGTGTCCCTGGTGCCATCGTCTCGGTCATGGTTGGGAGTTGTCTTCCTGGTCTCACTCTGTGATCCCTGCCAGCCCCTATGGGGTCAGCTTCCTGCCCTTCCTCCGCCTCCCCCCCTCCCGGAGGAAAACATCGCCATAGTGGACTTTGTCGGAGCAGCTTCTTGCAGGGACTGCCACCAGGAGAAGTTCCAGGCATGGAGCGAATCCGCCCATGGAAAGGCCGGTGGGGCCCCATCCGATGACCTTCTCCTCCCCGACTTCGATGGCACTCCGATCCTATTCAGGGATGCTGTGGTCACTCCGTTCATCGACGAGGCCGGGGAGTACTGGTTCAACGTAGAGCGGGTGGGGCGCCCCCCCGAGTCCTACCGGGTGGATGGAGTCATCGGAGGCGGCCACATGGAGGGGGGCGGGACCCAGGGATTCGTCTCCCGGTTTCCCGATGGGACCATGCGGTTCCTACCCTTCGATTTCGTTCGTGAGGAGGGAGTCTGGTTTTGCAACACCGCAAATATCCTTGGGTGGTGGGCCACCGATGCGGATCTGGCGGAAACCCGCCTGGACTCGGGCTGGGTCCCCGTCACCCGGGAGATGCGGTTGGCGGACTGCGGGGACTGGCCTCCATTACGAACGCTGGGAACCACGACCGCCTTCCAGAATTGCCAGGAGTGCCATGGAAGTCAGATCCTTCTGTCCTTCGAATCGGAGCGACGGGAGTTCAAGACGCAATTCACCAGTCTGACGGTGAACTGTGAATCCTGTCACGGTCCTGCCCGCAAACATGTGGAGTGGGCAGAAGCCGGAGCCATTGGAGGGGATATCGGGCTTTCGTCTCTGACCGTCATGAAAAAGGACGAGTCCCTGGAGGTCTGCTTTCGCTGCCACGCCGTGAAGCAACCTCTGACCACAGGGTACCTTCCGGGCATGAAGCTGGAGGAGTACTACTCCTTCAAGGCGCCACTCTGGATCGACGAACCCCTCCTCCCGGACGGCCGCGTTCGGACGTTTGCCTACCAGGCGAACCATCTCTACAGCGACTGTTACCTCAACGGATCCATGACCTGCGTCGACTGCCACGCTCCCCACGGCCTCGGGTACCGGGACGTCTGGGACCAGCCTCTGGACGGCCGGTTCGACGACGGCCAGTGTCTGGGTTGTCACCCGAGCAGAACCGCGGATCTGGAGGCCCACACCCATCATCCCGCCGGGTCGCGGGGGAGTGGGTGTATCGGCTGCCACATGCCCTATCGGCAGCACCCCACCGTGGGCGGGACCATCCGGTTCTCAAGATCCGATCACACCATCCCGATTCCCCGGCCCCGGTTGGATCAGGCGATGGGGCTTCCCAGCGCCTGCGCTCTCTGTCATCCGGACCGGTCCGCGGAGGAGCTCCAGGAGACGGTCACCGAATGGTATGGAGGATCGGACCCAAGGCATCCGCTCGTGGAGGGGCTTCTCGCTGTGGGCCCTGAGACAGGGGAGGCCGAGGCCCGAGCCCTTCTCCTCAGACCGGAACAGTCCCACGTCATGGCGCAGACGCAGGCCTTGTGGGTGTACGTCCGCCGCTACCTGGATCCAGATATGGAGGGTCTGAGCGCCGCTTCACGGAGGGCGTTGGAGCAGCTCGCTGGAGCCGATGACCTGGACATCAAGTCCATGGCCCTGGCAGGCCTGCACCTGGCACTGGGCAACGAACCGGAGGTTCGCGCGGTACTGGCCCGAGCGATGACCTCCCTGGGGGACCACGACTGGGGGGTGAGAAGGCGCTGGGTCCTGATCCTCCGGACCCTTGGCGATCGGTACCTGGACGCCGGGGAGGCCGGGGAGGCTGTCCGTGCCTATGGAAAAGCCCTGGAGGTCATTCCGGAACATTCTGGAGTCCTCTCGGACCTGGCTCTGGCGGCCAGCTCGGTGGGAGATTTCGAGGAGGCCCTGACCCTCTACGACCGGAGCCTGCTGACCGATCCGAACCAGAGCCAGGTGCTGGTGAACCGAGGAGTCGTCCTGGAGAACCTGGGGAGAGGTGAAGAGGCCATCGCCTCCTTCCAGGCAGCCGCTGAAACAAACCCCGGGGAGGCCTTGGCCCACCTGAACTTGGGAAACGTCCATTTTGTGCGAGGGGAGTATCCGGAGGCTGTGGAATTCTACCGCAGGGCCGTGGTGAACAACCCCAGGCTGGTGAATGGACATCTGATGCTGGCCCAGAGTCTCATCCTCCTGGGCAAACCCGACAGCGCAGCGGTTTCAGCGCGCAATGTCCTCGAGTTCGATCCCGTCAACGATGCCGCTCAACGGATGTTGCGAGACCTCCTGGGAGGAGGCCTGCCAGGAGGGCGGTCCCCGAGCCGCCTACCCTGATCCCGCTGGCCCTCGACAGCGGCACAACGCTCTCAGGTACGCAACGAGGTCCCGGATCTCCGGATCCGTCAGATCCGTGCCAAAAGCAGGCATCCGGTGGCTCCGGTCCAGAAACCTGCCCCCGGAGTAGATCCCGTCGAAGAGCGTGTCGTCGGATCGGGTGGACATGTAGATCGAGTCGGCGTGAGCGGTCGGGGGCGCTGGAAGGAAGGGGGCATTGTAGCCGTCCCCCCTTCCGAACTGGCCGTGACAGTGGGCACAGAGCCTCCGGTACGGTCCCTCCCCCGGGGGGCCGGAGGAGGAGGCGGGGGGAGGCAGACCTGGGACGGTGACCACCTCGCTCCCCAACCAATCCCCTCCCCTCTGCAGGAGGAAAGCCGCGATGAGCTCTTCCCGCTCCCTGGGGAGGGGGCTCCTGGGCATGATGGTCCCCGGGAGGGCGGAGGCCGGATCCTGGATGATGGCCCGGACGACTCCAGGCCGCAGCCGCTGGCCGACGCCATCAAGGGTGGGCCCGATCCGGCCCCCTTCTTCCTTCAGCTGGTGGCACCCGAGACAGGGGAGCTCCTCCCGAATCAGCGCCTCCGCCTTCGCCGTGGAAAAAGGCGAGAGCCGAGCCGGTTCATAGACCGGAAGACCCGGCCCCGTGGCGGAGGTCTCTTGGAGAAAGGAGACAACCGCTGCCAACTCCCCTTCCGAGAGCCGAAAATCCGGCATCCTGCCGCCAGAGCCGGGTGGGAATCCC
>CBDUAX010000533.1:0-3590 GCA_965365235.1 uncultured bacterium | reverse complement strand
CCTTCCCCCCGACCTGAGGGCCGGCGAGAAACGACCCGCCCTGATCTTCATCCACGGTGGCTCCCGCCGGCAGATGCTGTTGGGGTACCACTACATGCACTTCTACCACATGGCCTATGCCATGAACCAGTATTTCGCCAACAAGGGCTACGTGGTCCTGAGCATCAACTATCGGAGCGGGATCGGATACGGGAAGGGCTTCCGGACCGCGCCCGAGGTGGGGCGACGAGGAAATGCCGAATACCGGGACGTAAAGGCCGCGGGGCTCTACCTTCAGGACCGGGAGGACGTGGACCCCGACCGTGTCGGGCTATGGGGACTTTCCTACGGCGGCATACTGACCGCCCAGGGCCTGGCGCGGAACTCAGAGGTGTTCGCGGCCGGGGTCGACATCGCCGGGGTGCACTCATGGGGTGGTGAGCTGGATCCCGACGATGTGCGGTTCGCGGCTTCCTCTATCTCCGAGGTGGATCGATGGACCTCGCCCGTCCTCCTGATCCACGGAGATGACGACCGCAACGTCGACTTCGCTCAAACCGTGGGGCTGGTTCAGGCCCTCAGGGCCAACGATGTATATCACGAACTGATCGTGTTCCCAGATGAGGTCCACGACTTCCTGGTTTTTAAGAAGTGGCTGATCACCTTCGAGGCCACCGAGGACTTTTTCGAACGCTTCCTCCGGGAGAGGTAGCAGCGGAGGGGAGACGCCAGGGGAGGCGGCCTGGGTTTGCGCCGATGCAGCCCATGATTCCAGGTAAGACCTTCGGCAGATGGGAGTTAAGATCCCTTTCGGTCTGGCCGATACTCCCGGGCATGGCCAGGGTACTGATTGTCGACGACGACGAGATCACTCGCCTGATTCTGGGGCAGATCCTCCAGGATGGGGGTCATGAGGTCGGCTACGCCGGAGACGGGGATGCTGCCCTCGCAGCCTTCCGCACAGGGGATTTCGATCTCGTTATCACCGATCTCGCTATGCCGGCTCGGAACGGGCTCAGGTTGATCCAGGACCTTCGGGGCCTGGACCGATACTTCCCTGTGGTCGCAATGTCAGGCGCCAACGCAGATCAGTTGCAGATGGCGGAGGATTTTGGGGCCAAGGCGGTCCTCTATAAACCTCTCTCGGCAGACAAGGTCTTGGCCGTCGTCGACGAACTATCAGGGGGCAAGAGCCCGGACGTCTGGGCTCAATCCTTCGGACTCCGCTCTCACGGATTCTGAGAAAAGGCCCCTCGAAGAGAAGCGCTCGGACCGGGGGTCGCCGGTCCGAGCGCTCTTTTTTCGCTCCCAAGCGGCCAGGAGACCATCCTGAGACTGGCCAGGAAGGGGCTACTCCGCCTTGGGGCCGGCCTCCCGCACTTCCTTCGTGGTATTGTCCGAGAACTGTTTGAAGTTCTCGGCGAACATCCCAGCCAACTTCCGGGCCTGGGCGTCGTAGGCGTCCTTGTCAGCCCAGGTGTTCTTCGGCTGAAGAATTTCCGCCGGAACGTCAGGACAGCTCTCCGGCACCTGGATGCCAAAGACCGGATCTTCTACCCTCGCCACCTGGGCCAGCGTACCGTTCAGGATGGCCCGAACCATTGCCCGGGTGTAGGGGAGACTCATCCGACTTCCAACACCGAAAGGACCCCCCGTCCATCCGGTGTTCACGAGCCAGACGTCAGAGCCATGCTCGTCCAGCTTCTTCCCGAGAAGATCCGCATACTTGGCAGGATCGAGGGGGAGGAAGGGGGCCCCGAAGCAGGCGCTGAAGTTCGGCTGGGGCTCGGTGACTCCCCGCTCGGTCCCAGCAACCTTGGCCGTGTATCCCGAGAGGAAGTGATACATGGCCTGCTCTCGGGTCAGCTTGGAGACCGGAGGGAGGACTCCGAATGCGTCAGCCGTAAGGAAGAGGACATTCTTTGGATGCCCCCCAACACCGTCCCGCGTGGCATTGGGGATGTGCGGGATCGGATAGGAGGCCCGAGTGTTCTCTGTGAACTCGCTCGATGCCAGATCCAAACGCCTCCGGTTGGAATCCATATCCACGTTCTCCAGGATCGTCCCGAAGCGGCGGGTCGTGGAATAGATCTCCGGCTCCGTCTCCGGGGAGAGGCGAATTACCTTCGCATAACAGCCTCCCTCGAAGTTGAAGACTCCGTTATCACTCCACCCATGCTCATCATCCCCGATGAGGGTTCGGCTGGCGTCAGCCGAGAGTGTGGTCTTCCCGGTTCCGGAGAGGCCGAAGAAGAGGGCGCAGTCGTCCATGGTCTCGCCGTAGTTGGCCGAGCAGTGCATGGGGAGAACGCCCTTCTGGGGCAGGAGGAAGTTCATGATGGAGAACATGGACTTCTTGATCTCGCCGGCGTAGTGGCTCCCGCCGATGATGACTTCCTTCCGACCCAGGTGAAGGATAATGAAGGCCTCGGAGTGAGTCCCATCTTCCTCTGGGATGGCCTGGAAGCCCGGTGCATGGAGAATGGTATACTCGGGCACGTGTTTCGCGAGCTTCTCCGGGTCATGCTCCTGAATGAACATGTTCCGGGCAAACAAGTTGTGCCACGCCTTCTCGTTGATGACTCGAATGGGGAGCTTGTGCTCCGGATCGGCCCCGGTGTAGCAATCCTGAACGAAGAGGTCTTTTCCCTGGAGGTAGGCCGTCAACCGAGCCCTTAGCACCTCGTAGCTTCTTTGATCGAAGCCGCTGTTGACCTTGCCCCACGCGATCATGTCCTTCGTGGTGGGCTCCTCCACAATGAACCGGTCTAAAGGGGAACGCCCTGTGTATTGGCCCGTTCGGGTTACCAGCGGCCCCAGGTGGGCCACAAGCCCTTCGTGTCGTTGAACGGCCTGCTCATAAAGCGCAGGCGTAGAGAGGTTCCACCAAACCGTGTTGGCATTTCGGATCCCGTGGGCCGACAGCCCATGCTCGCTCTTCGCCCTCCCCTGCTCCTGCATTCCGCGACTCCGTCTTTTTGTGTGAAGGCCCCCGACCGATCGATCCGGGAATAGGATCAAAAGTAAGGGTGGGCACGCTCGGAGTGAAGCGGGGGACCGATTTCGGCCAACTGAAAAGAAGCCAAATGAATCAAACAACCGAGAGGGAATAAACAGGGTGGATTCCCTTCATCGACCCCGGTAGACTCCGCACGGTGGTACCTACCGGGTTTTGCCTACATACTCTGTCGTCGACCAAACGACTGCCTACGCCAATTGAGGAGCCCGAACATGGTGGGAGAAAGAAGGCGAACCTTCGGAAACACCCTGGTAACCGGAATCCTGTTGATGGCTGGATGTGTAGGAGGGGATTCTTCTCCTTCCAGTGGGATACCGGCAGGGGCGATGGCTGCACTCGAGTTGGAGACCGCCTACGCGGAACCCTTCAGCTTCCTCAACTCGGTGAGGGAGCGGGCAGACGGGACCGTCATGGCTGCGGATCCTCTGAGCCAGGTCATCTTGCGGCTGGATCTGGTGGCCGGAACAGCGGATACCCTTGGCAGGGTAGGCGAAGGCCCCGGAGAGTTCAAACAACCCGATCAGGTTTTTCCACTGCCAGGAGACTCGACGCTGCTGGTGGACCTGGGCAAAGTCCAATTGAACATCATCGC
>CBDUAX010000532.1:0-3591 GCA_965365235.1 uncultured bacterium | reverse complement strand
GCGTTATACCGAAAGTAACGATGCAGCCTTGCTCTGCCAGGCGGATAGCCGCCCTTAGCCGGTCGTGGAACTGATTCAAATCACCGATAACATGATCGGCCGGAAAAACACACAGTACCGCATCCCTGTCGGAATGCAGCACATTCAGCACAGCCAGCAAGATGGCCGGTGCCGTGTTGCGTCCGCTGGGTTCACAAATAATTTTGCCGTCGGCCTGCAAACCAATGTCCTGCCCATGGCGGGCGATTTCATGGAAGTGCTGCTCGCCGCAAACGATCCGCACACAATCCGCGTCCATAACCGGAGACAGGCGTTTTATCGTGCTTTGCACCAGGGAATCATCGCCGATGAATTTCACCAATTGCTTCGGAAAAAGTTGCCGGGAAACCGGCCACAACCGGGTTCCGGTGCCGCCTGCCAGCAAAATCGCATAGGCTTTACCTTCTGTATCCGCCATTCGGTGGTCTCCTGTCTCGGCCGTTTCTGTGGGGCCCATTGGTTGCTGCCGCAGACGCCGGCCGACAGTGTGTTTCCACTGCCTTGTAACCCAGAAAACGGTGCACTTCGCGCCTGAGAGAAGTGCCCGCCTTCACTCTAAGGGATTCCGGAAGGGCAATGATCGAATCTGTTTTATCCGGACTTCGCAAATGAAGAAACCCCGGGCAGGAACCGGGATGCCGTTCAAGGATGGCGTGAAGATCAATAAGGGTTTCCCGATCCGTGCGGCTGATCTCCAGATTAAAATGGACGCTGGCCGTCCAGGTTTCTTCGGCTTTTTCGATCGGGATGACCTCATCGACCAATATCTTGACAGCCTGCTCGTCCTTTTGGATCTGGCCCTGGACCAGCACGGGCCTGTCCACCACCAGCAGGTCCCGGGTCCGGGCAAACACCCGCGAAAAAACGATTACCTCTACCGCACCGTGCATATCCTCAATGTTCACAAAGGCCATCAAATCCCCTTTTTTGGTATGGATGGTCTTGGTACTCTGGATAAGCCCGCCAATGCGGACCACACCCCCGTCTTTTAATTCCTTGATCGAAATGGCTTCGGCATCAGGAATACAGGTTATTGGCTCAGATGAGAGGGATCCGTGGATAAGAACCACATTCGGAACCGGGGAACTGATTCTTGCCGGTTTGGATGAGGGGTGCCGGAAATTCATCCTTGGAATCGGAGGATCGGCCCTGGGCACCACCACACTCCGGGATGCCCTCCTGGGGCCCCACTGGAACGAGCTGGATGAAGAAGCACGGGACCACTATCCCCGTCTTTACGTTCTGGACAATGTGGATCCCCGGACCGTCTCGGCACTCCTGGATAGGCTGGATCTGAGGAGAACGCTCTTCAATGTGGTCAGCAAGTCGGGATCCACGGCGGAGACGATGTCACAATATCTGGTGGTGGAAGGGCGGCTGAATGAGCTCCTGGGCCAGGATCCCGCCGGAGGTCACCTGCTCTTCACGACGGATCCGAAAAACGGCATTCTCAGGGAGATCGCGGACCGAGAGGGAATCCCATCGCTCGAGGTCCCGGCCAACGTCGGAGGACGGTTTTCCGTTTTGTCGTCGGTGGGTCTTCTCCCAGCCGCCATCATGGGAATCGACATCGCCGCGGTCCTGGAGGGAGCACGGGGTATGGCCGAGCGATGTTCTACTCCGGTCCTTCGAGAAAACCCGTCGGGGGTCCTTGCGGCGCTGCTCCACCAAGCCGATACCGGCCAGGGGGCGAACATCCATGTCTTGATGCCCTACTCCGACCGGCTTCGCTCCTTCGCGGCGTGGTTCCAGCAACTTTGGGCTGAGTCCCTGGGCAAGGCCATCAACCGACAGGGAGAGCTGGTCCACCTGGGTCCCACACCCCTTCCGGCGCTGGGGGCCACGGACCAACACTCTCTCCTCCAGCTCCTCATGGAAGGCCCGAAGGACAAGGTGGTCCTGTTCCTGGGAGTGGGCGGTGCCCCGGACCCGATGGTGATCCCCAAGATCCGGGGAGAGTTCTCGGCTCTCAACTACCTCGGGGGGCACACGCTGGCCGAGCTCCTGGACACCGAGCACCGGGCCACCATGGAGGCGTTGCGGCAGCAGGGTCGGCCAAATCTCTCGGTGGAGGTGGAGGATCTTACGGCGGAGGCCATGGGGGCTCTCTTCATGTTGTTTCAGATTGCCACGGTCTACGCAGGGGCCCTCTACGGTGTGAACCCCCTGGATCAGCCCGGGGTGGAGTTGAGCAAGCGTTTGACCTACGGCCTTCTAGGCCGAGAGGGGTTCGAAAAACCAAGCCTGGGGGCCGGTGGAGATTCCTGGCGGGTGTGAGGTCCGGGTGATTACCTTCCAAACACGCTGTACCCACATCGCGATCCAGCATCGCCGTTTGGACCCTGGGACTTTTTGGGCGTTGAGGTCTTCGATCCAGGAAGGTCCTCTCGTTGGCAAAGGAGAGCACCATGCGTGACCAAGATGATGTACCCTACATCGTGATCGAGCGGGAAGGGGGCGGGGGTCTGGGTTCCTTCGTCCTGGGCGCCCTGGTCGGGGCCGGTCTGGCCCTGCTTTTCGCGCCCCAGTCGGGTGAAGACACCCAGGACGAAATCAAGACACGGGCTTTGAAGCTGAAGGACGTGGCCCAGGAACGCGTTCGGGATGCCCAGAGCTCCTTGGAAACCCGCCTGGCGGCGGCCCGAGAGAACGTCCAGGGTCGGGTCGAGTCGGTGAAGGAGGCGGTTGACGCTGGGCGGAAGGCCGCAGTAGACGCCCGTGGCGATCTGGAAGAGAAGCTGCAACGATCCAAGGCCGCGTATCGGGCCGGGATCGATGCTGCACGGGAGGCAGCCGTGGCTGAGGTGGCGGACGGCGAGGAAGTGGAAGAGGCCTCGGAAGAGTAGGGGAAAACTCTTGGAGGGGAACGCTTCCATCCCGGACCGGGCCCCAGGCGTTGACTCTCTTCCTCCCCCGGAGCCGGGGTTTCCCACCCGGCTTCGGGGGTTTCTCTTTCGTGTTTTCTCTAAGGCCCTTGAAGACAACATCTTCTTCATGGCCGGAGCCATCACCTTCAATCTCCTGGTAGCGCTGGTCCCCCTCACCCTTCTTTTCATCGGAATCTCCGGCTTCGTTCTGAGCTCCCGGTTTCCCGATCCCACCTCATTCCTCATGACCTTCCTTCTGGGGACCCTCCCTCAGACAGTGGGCGATCTGGATCTGGTGTCAGGAATCGAAGGCGTCATCGAGACGCTGGTGGCCGACCGTCGAAGTTTCAGCCTCCTGGGCCTCTTCATCTTCTTATGGATCTCGACCCGTCTGGTGGGCACGCTCCGGACGGCCTTGAGGGAGATCTTCGACTTTCCCCATGGCCGAGGGATCATTCATGGGAAGCTCTTCGACGGGGGCATGGTGGTCGTGGGGGGCCTGCTCTTCATCGTCAACCTCGGGATCACCGTGATCCTGGAGATCGTCGAGGGATATGGAGTGAACCTCCTGGGGCTTCAGGGAGAGGGACTGAACCTGATCCGGAACGCCTCAGCCCAACTCCTGGCTTTCCTTTCCATCTACGTGTTGTTCATCCTGGTGTACCGGTACTTCCCTCCACGGCGG
>CBDUAX010000531.1:0-3604 GCA_965365235.1 uncultured bacterium | reverse complement strand
GCCCCCCAGAGGCCCCCGGTGATCCACTCCCCCTCGTCCAGGATCCCCACCACACGCTCCATCTCCGCCACCAGGCCGTCGTTGTCGGAGACGGCCATGAGGTTGGCGTCGTTGATCAATCCACCGGCGCTATTGAAGTGGACGTGTCCGTCGATGAAGCCCGGGACGACAAACTTGCCCTGGAGGTCGATGACGGTGGTGTTCGGCCCCTGGAAGGCCAAGGCCTCAGTGTCATCCTCCAGAACCGCCGTGATGGTATTTCCGGTGACCACCACTGAGCTGGCCCAGGGCTGATCCTCTTCCATGGTGTAGACGGCGCCGTTGGTCAGTATCAGGTCTGCGGCACCATCCCCTCCGGACGGACCTCCGCAGGAAACGGCCAAGAAAAGGAAGGAAAGCGAGAGGAAACCGGTAGCGAGCCTTCTCATTGTAGGCGCTCCTCTTAATTGAACACCTTCGGATCTTCACCCGAATCAAGGGACTGGAAGACAGTCTAGGAGAGGACCGCGGGGTCCGGCAACCAAAACCCGACCTCCGGTCGGCCGGTGGTGTCCTGCAATGGCGCAACCCCAGGGGCATGTCGCTGGAGGCGACGTACCGCCGTCCTTCCCCGGGGCTAGGCCAAGGGGGGGATTGCGGGTCCAAAGATCAGCCGAAACCCTGATGGCCAACTCATCACTGCTCTTGTAATTAGATTCGTTCTAGACAAAAGCTTGACAAAGATTAGACAATCTATTTCTTTTGATGCCGTAAGTCGTGTTTACCAGTCCACCCCCCCTGCAAAGGAGAAGAAGATGTATCGTTTTGCCCTCCCCGTCGCCGTGCTTTCCGGCGCTCTGGCCCTCAGCGCCTGCTCCGAGGCCAGCGTAGACCCCATGGGTCCTTCCTTGTCTCAGGTTGCCGAGGCCCCCGAGAGCAGGCCTGACTTCGCAGGACCGAAGAAGGACAATCCCTCCATCGCCGCTATCGCCGATGGCGCCGGCTTCACCCAGCTCCTGGGCGCTCTCGAATACGTGGATCTGAATGAGGGTACAGAGCTGGTGAAGCTCTTTTCCGAGGGCACGGATCAGTTCACGGTCTTTGCCCCCACGAACGACGCCTTCGTGAACCTTCTCAACTTCCTGAACAACGAGCTCGGTTTCTCCTTTGGAGCCCTCACGGACATTCCCTCCGGGATCGTCCTTGACGTCCTCTACTACCATGTCGTGGAGGGTCGGAGGGCTTCGAATAGCGTGGTGCCCAAGAATGGTGAGCGCACCATGACTTCTCTCCTGGGCGAGGACTTCTTCGTCCAGTCCAACCTGGAAATCTTCGATGGCCTTACGGGGCTGCGGGACAACGCCTCCATCGTTCCCCCGCTCTTCGACCTCTCGGCCAACAACGGGATCGTCCACGTCATTGATGAGGTGATCGTTCCGCCGTCGGTGGTGGCTGCCCTGACCGCTGGCTAGGCTTTGATCTCGGCTGGTTGAACGAACTAGCTCGGGGGGATGGGTCGGAACCGGCCCATCCCCCTCGTATGTTCGTGGGCCGGGGATGGGCCCCAAGGCCGAGACAGATGCTAGGAATCGTGAGGCGAACGCCGAGCAGGGAGTGTCTGGGAGGACCCCGGACAAGAGCGTCAGCGAAGATCTCCTACGCCCAAAGGCCGGAGACCGGGGCGGCGAAGAGTTGGTTTCCGAAAGAGAGCGGGCGCTCTCCGTCGCAAAGGACGATGCCGAGAGAGAAGTCCTCTCCGGAAGCTTTGGCGAGCTCCTTCAGACCCCTGAAGTCCTCCGTCCGGACAGTAGCCGATGCCTTGACCTCGATCCCCACCACCTGGCCGGCGAGGTTCTCCACCACGAGATCAACTTCCTTCTGGTCCTTGTCCCGGAAGTGGAAGAGACCGGCAGTTCCCGGGAACCATTCCGACTGGCGGAGGATCTCGCCGAAGACAAACGTCTCCGGGAGGGTCCCGAAAGCCGAGCGGTCTCGAGCCACCCTGGCCCCCGTCATCCTGATTGAAGCCCCAAGGAGCCCGGAGTCGAGAAAGTGGACGTTGGGGGTTTTCACCAGCCTCCGGGTTCGGTTTCGGAACCAGGGCTCGAGGCGGCGAACAAGAAAGAGTCGCTCCAGAATCAGGATGCAGCGTCGAGCCGTCTTTTCATCCAGGCCCACCCTGGGCTGCCATCTGCCAGAAGTTCACCAACTGGGCCGAGTGATGGCCTAGCATCCTGAACAACCGGGTCATGGCCTCTCCCTTTTCGACCTCGGCGATGTTGTCCTCATCCCGCCGCAGGAGCGTGTTCAGGTACTCTCGGGCCCAGGCCTGGCACCGCTCCTCGTCGCTCCGACGGAGCATCTCAGGAAACCCGCCGGTGAGAACCAACCGGACCAACTCTTCTCCCACGGCCGTGGCGACTTGTTGGGCCGCGAAACGGGGAAAGAGTTGGTCCTCAGGAGGAGCATCGGGCATGGGTTAGCGTTCCCCGTGACCCTCTGGCCAGTACAACTCTTCGTAGGCGGGGTGGCCTCGGAGCCTGGGGAAGACATCCAGTCGAAAGTACTGGGGGAACAGGTACATGTCGGGGTGCGTCCAAAGCTCCCGGAGATAGTCCACTGCTTCTTCTTCTTCTCCCAGAGCTTCCGCGATGAATGCTTTGAATGTTAGTAGGCTACGCAAATCCCAATTTGTCTGATTGTTCCATTGAGTGTCCAACCAAGCCATTGTGGCCCGCGCTTCTGCTTCGTTTCCTTCCCAGGCAGCAGCAATTCCCAGTGACGCTTGGACGTACCATTCCATCCCACTGAGAGACTTGGCGGTTTCAAAGTACTCTCTCGCTTCCTCCAGGCGTCCGAGGGAGCGAAGTTCGTAACCAGCGGAGAGGTGGAGGAACACATTCGACGGATCATCCGCAATCAGGTTCTCGTACCTCTGGAGAGCCAACTCCCAGGCGCGGATCGCCTCCCCGTCCTCTCCCACGTGGAAGAGGTAGTTTCCTGTCCTGCCGATCAGTACGGCTTGAAAAGTCTCCCCCATGTCGGTGGGAAGGGAATCAGTCAGAAACGAATGAACCTCATCCACCCGGCCTAGACCGGCCAACGCAGCCAGGTAAACCTCGACGGCCGTAAGGCTCTCGGGGTAGAGCGTCCGGTATTCCCTTGCCACCTCCAGCTCGGACGTGAAGTCACACGTGACGTGATAGGCCGATGCCAGCCAGGTCCAATAGGGCGCCCAACCCCGAAGCCACCCCCGCTCCGGAATGAGGCGATTCGTTAGGACATCGACCGCGGCTTCCGGCTCGTGGAGGAATTGAAAAAGGACGATGGCGAGGTTGAAACAGGCTTTCGACCCTGGAGCGATGTCACAGGCTTCTTCCAGGGCGCGCGCATATCCTCCTCGATCCTCTTCCACTCTGGCTTGCCAGCCCCTTACCACGGCTCTCTCGTAGGGCGAAAGTTCCGACTCGTGCTCAAACAGGATGGCCCAGATGGAATCCCGCTGCAGAACCGCCTCCCCTCCGGTCCCGAGGTTAAACTCGGCATTCCATCCTGCCCAGACGAGAGCGGTGAAGAAGTCCGGGTCCAACTCATGGGCTCGAAGGAGCCTACTCTGGGCGGCCTC
>CBDUAX010000530.1:0-3605 GCA_965365235.1 uncultured bacterium | reverse complement strand
GCGATTTCCAGTCTTCACCATGGCTCTTTGCCTAACCACCGCCCTCTTTGCCTGTCAGGACCAGAGCGCCTTGGGTCCCGACGGCTTGGCTCCCCTTTTTGCCGTGGACTGTAACGAGAAGCCCAACCACCCACAGTGCGCGGACACTCCCCCGGACGGTGAGGTGGCTTCGGTGCTTTTCACCAGCGGGTTCAACCCGGGCGAGAACGGATGGACCTGGATGGACTGGGACAACGGGAACGACCCGGGGTCCATCCTCGACCTCTACAGCAGGAACCGATTCGAGACCAACCTGGACCTGAGCGACGATTGGATCGGCACGGTGCCGCCCACAACCCCAACCGACGGGGTTTACGGCCCCTGCATCTACGAGCCGGCAGCAACCGACACGACCATCATAAAAGCCCTGGCCAAGCTGCTAGACGGGTTCATCGTGCCCGAGGACACCCCGGAGGACTCGCTTCGAATAACCCGGATCAACGTGGACCTTGGGGCGTTACCCGGCACCTCCATCGAGAACTTCCTTCGGTTCTTCTTCTATTCGTACGATCCGGACTTGATGTCCATCGATAAGAGGGGGAAGTACAAGGGCATACCGCAACCGGGAGACATCGGATTCCAGGTGGGTGGGTACTGGAACCATTTCGACTACCCCTATGTGACCGTAGTAGAGGACCCGGTCACAGGCGAACAGACGTTCACCTTCACAGGGGGGACGGTCAGCGTCGCCAAACGCGGTGGCGTCGAACCCCGGCTCCAATGCCCCCTTGAGGATGTTGTCGTGGTGAAGGTCATGATGAATTGATCCGGATCCCGAAGACCCTCGAGTGAGCTTCCCTGGATTTGAAGTGCGAGACCCGTAGCCGGAAAAAAGAGCGAAAAGAAGGACGGCCCTTTCGAGGGCCGTCCTTCTTTTTCCCCAAGGGGGCTATGGGCGGGGTCGCGAGATCACCTACCCCTTCGGCCGGATCAGGTCTTCGAAGGGCTCGTAGCCTTGGAGGGGGCTGAGGTCGAGGGGATTGGGACCCGTCACGCTGAGGCCGCCTATCCCGTGCGTGTAGGCCTCCTGAAGGAGTCGCGTGGCACGAGC
This sequence comes from uncultured bacterium, assembly GCA_965365235.1. Taxonomy (GTDB): domain Bacteria; phylum Gemmatimonadota; class Gemmatimonadetes; order Longimicrobiales; family Gaopeijiaceae; genus CBDUAX01. Next base: position 2,515 of record CBDUAX010000530.1, on the reverse strand, counting down.
CCTGTCCCCAAGATGAGCGGCGACCTCGGCCCGAACCATCTTTCCCAGGGCTCGAGGCCTGACGGATACGGTTTCCGCGGTCAAGGCGAGCCGGGTCGCCCCTTCAGCGTCGCCCTCCCTGGCCGCCATATAGGCGAGGAGCCGGAAAGCATCGAGAGCTTCTCGGCCCTCCCTCGGAAGATCCTCGGGATTGCCCAGGAGCCGCCGAGCTTCCTCGTACCGGCCACCTTGCACGAGAATCCTCGCGACGTGCACGCCGTCCACGATCCCTCGCTGGGATAACCTATTCAGGGCCACCGGTACGACGCGGTCGGTTGCTTCATCCAGGCCGTGGAGCCAGAAGATCCCGGAGATGTCAGCGAGTCGACTCGGAGAAACAGTTTCCCTTGCGGACTCCAGGGCTTCGACGGCTCGATCAGTGGCTTCCTTTACTCGGCCAAGGCGGACCAGGGACAGAATTTCTATTCGGTCAAGGGTGGCATTGGGCCCCAGGGGCCCCCGGCCCCGGTCGACAACCTCCAGGGCGGCCTCATGCTCACCCAGCCGCTGGTGTGCCATGGCACGGTAAAGCCAGTAGGACGGAGATGTTTCTTCCCATGCATGGTTCGGGTCCAGCGACTCCAGCAGCTCCAGGGCTTCTCGAGGCCGGTTGGTGTGCAGGCACGCCGTCGCAAGGACCCGGATCCGGTCAGCACTGGGGTTCATCCTTGCTAGCTCACCCGCCGCCTTGTACACCCCCTCTTGGTTTCCGGACTCCCTGGCCACCTGGAAATCGAGGGCGGCCCGCTCCCAGCGGGGCAGCTCATCTCGTCGTTGCTGGAGGCTCAGGAGGTGTTCCTCGTAGCCCTCCCAGCCCCACCACCAATAGTGCAGCATTACCAGCGGCAAGGTGAACCCGGAATCGAAAGCGGCCGCCCGGAAGAAAGCGGCGTTCATCGAGTCCAACCGTTCCAAGGCGGTCTCGAAACCGGATGAAGTCTGGTCTCGTCCGAGGTCCACACCTCGGGCAAGGGCGAGGTAGGCCTCGTAGCTGGGCGGAAGACTCGTTAAAAGGGTCAGCTCCAACAGCCATGGGTGTACCGCCATGGCCATCGCCCCGGCGACACGGTCCTTGAGGCGATTGGCGACCTCGTCGGCCACGGCGATCGATCCCATGACAGTGTCGATTGCCGCGGCGATGGTACCGGCATCCGCATCGACCACCCTGGGCCAGAACACAAGCTGGCCACCCACTACCGAATAGCTCCCCGTCACCACGAAGTGCGGGTCGCTCGAGGGCGGCACGGGGCGGCCAGCCTGACCACCTGAAGAGCTTCGGGGTGGAGCCAGGCCGATTTCAGCCTGGGGCCCTCCGGCTAATCCGACGGTAAACAGTCCGGTACTGGTCAGCTGCCGGCCGATCTCGATGGCGGCCAATTCCCCCAGGTCGTCCAAATCAGGCCGCCCCGTGGTGTTCTCAAAAGGGAGGACCGCCACGGTCCTGAGGTCACTGGTGGGGCTCGGTTCTGGTGCTGCCGAGTTTTCCGAAGAGTTTGCCGGTGACCAAATCCGTTGGCCCAGAATCGCCCCAACCACGCCCACGGCTGCGGAGAAAAGAGCGAAAGCCACAGTCTGAGACCTCGTGAACCGGCGCTTTTCGTTCGAGGTGGAACGTAGGCCGAGCGAATCCGCAGCCTCGGAAAGCTCCTTCCCCTCATCCACCCCTTCCCATGTCCTCACATCCCCGCCGGGGCGTTCGAGGAGGCGTCCTATCTCTTCCGACGGCTCCATTCCCAGGTCCACCGATAGGCGCCTTGCGAAGGTTTCGTACTCCCGCACGGCTCCTGATCGATCCCCAAGGCCCAGGAGTAGCTCGACCTGCCTACGAAGCACCAGTTCGTCGAACGGAGCCCACTCCCGGGCTCGTCTGAGCCAGCCCACGGCCCCCACCGGGTTCCCTACATCCTCCATTTCTTGAGACAACGACAGGACAGCTCCGGTGGCCAGGTCCCGAAGACGGTTGCGCTCCGAATCCACCCACCGCTCGAATTCCAGACACCCCGACAGGAAAAAACCTTCGAGGAAGTTGCCCCGATAGAGATCCAGAGCCTCTTCCCTTTCGCGGCACGCCAGGGCTGCCTCGAAGTCCCAGACATCGCATCGGAGACAGTCCGGATCCAGGCGGATGCCGGTCTCGCCGTTCACAATGAAGGACTTCTGACCAAAGGTCCGCCGCAAAACGAAGACAGTCTGGTTAAGCGTATTGCGGGCCTTCTTATCACTCGAATCCGGCCAGAAGATGCCCACCAGCGTGTCGCGCCGATGCATTCCCCGGGGGGTAGCCACGGCAAGATAGGTCAGGAACGCGGTTCGCTTGGGCTGGGCGAGGACGGAGAGAACCTGGTGCCCGTCAGAGCAATCCACGAGGTCCAGGTTCCCGAGCGTGCGGAGTTCAAACATGTAGGCAGGATAGGATCAAGCTCGCTTAACTGCCAGATAATTCACAGTTAAGCAGCTGTTTTTTGGCCCCCCAGAG
>CBDUAX010000529.1:0-3607 GCA_965365235.1 uncultured bacterium | reverse complement strand
TGAGTTCAGGTCCAGCCGGGAGGAGCTTCAGGACGTTCTTGGCGACTCCATGCACGTGTTCCTCCTGGACATCCCGCGGCTGGAGTTCGCCGCCCTCATCCCGAAAGGGGAGTTCGTCACCATGGTCATGCTGGGTGACGAGATCGACAAGGAGCTGGTCGAAGAGTTCCTCGACTCTCCGGTAGTTCGCCGGTGCCTTCCCGAAGGCACCGCGCCCAGGGTGTGCAACTGCTCTCCGCTCATCAACATGGGGGGGGTCAAACAGCCGTTCGCTGATCGTTTGGTCTTGATCGGTGACAGCGGGGTGTCCCGGCTCTACAAAGACGGCATCGGGGCCGCGTTCCGGACTGCAAAGGCGGCGGCTTCCACCGCCATTTTCCAGGGCATCTCGAAGGAGACGTTCAGGAGGAGTTACTGGCCCGCTTGTCGAGCCATCGCCAGGGACAACGCCATCGGTAAACTGATCTTCGCCTTCACCGGCCTCTTCAAGCTGTCCCGCATTCCCCGGCGAGCCATGTTCCGAATGGCCAGCAAGGAGCAGAGCGGCGATGGCCATCGGCCCATGAGTACCGTACTCTGGAACATGTTCACCGGAAGCGCTCCCTATCGCGAGATCTTCCTGATGACCCTCCACCCCAAGTTCTTTTTGGGCCTGGTCTGGAACCTGGTTCACGGTATCGTGCCAAAGAACGGCAAACGGAAGGAGCTGTAGACATGGGGCAGGGAGCCCTCGGGAAAACCTACGCCGATGGGCATCCCATCGTGCGGCAGGGGGAAATCGGAGATTGCATGTACGTGGTCCAGGCGGGACAGGTGGACGTCGTCATCTCCACCGATGAGGGGGAGGAACACTTGGCAGTTTTGGAGGCCGGGGACTTCTTCGGAGAGATGGCTCTTTTCGAGCGAGAGGTCCGGTCGGCCACCGTCAGAGCCAAAGGCGAAGCCCGGGTCCTGAAGATCGACAAGAAAACCCTCCTGAGGCGGATTACCGAAGATCCGCTCCTTGCCGTGCGGTTTCTGGAGACCCTCTCTCAACGGATCCGGGAGCTGAACATTCGCTGCGCTCGGTTGGAGCAGGGGACGAGGTAACCTCTCGCTAACGCCTCCCGGGCGACCGCGGGACTCCGCGTATTCCCTTCGGTAAAAGCCCCGAAACCTCACCCTGGTTTTTCTCAGACCGTTATACCCAAACAAGCCCGACTCATGCCCCATTGCGGGGTATGCCGGGCCGTGTTATTTAGTCTGATACATATTTGACACTATCATGCGTTCTTGGGACTCGGCGCTCCGCCCATGCGACGATCTGGGAAGACTTCGCTTTTTGTCTCTCCCCCCTGCTGCCAGGGGGAGTCTCGGGCCGCCTACGTAGTATGACCGACCTCTGTTCCTCGTCCACCGCCCCGTTGTCCATAGATCATCCTCCTGGGATCAACTGGTCTGTTATCCCGGTGTTTCGTGCATTCCATCACAGGGAGGCACTATGTCCTTTCCAGAGTTCTTGTCCACGAGGAGACCTCACCCCGAGAGGCGAGGAAAACTCTCTGGGTGGGGGGTCGGCTTGGCGATCCTGGTCGTTTTGCTTACGACCACCCCCATCCACGCCCAACAAACCGGGCAGATAACCGGAACGGTCACCAGTACCCAATCCACCCTTGGACTCGGTGATGTCCAGGTGTCGATTCCTGGGACCGGACTGGGTTCTCTGACCAACCAGGATGGACGGTTCCTGATCCTGAATGTCCCGGTGGGTGAACACCTGCTGGTGGCCCAGCTCATCGGGTACGGTGAAGAGCGACAGACGGTCACGGTGACAGCAGGATCACCCACCATCGTGGACTTCTCCCTTCGGACTCGTGCAGTGGAGCTCGAAGGGATGGTGGTGACGGGAACGGCCATCGCCGCTCAGCGCCGAGAGGTGGGGAACTCCATCTCCTTGATCACGGCAGAGCAGATCGATGCGCTTCCCGTTACCAGCGTGACGGACATTCTCCGGGGCCGCACCCTGGGCCTCACGGTCACCGGCTCACCCGGGCAGCCGGGAGCCGGCACCAACCTTACCATCCGAGGCCTCAACTCCGTCACCGGCCGGAACCAGCCCCTCATCTACATCGACGGGGTCCGGATGCTCGAGGGCCAATACGAGACGGGTTCCGGCAACTCGGTGGGCGCAACATCCCTCGGCTCCATCGACCCCAGAGACATCGAGCGCGTCGAGGTCATCAAGGGGGCGGCAGCGTCCACTCTCTACGGGTCGGAGGCGTCGGCGGGTGTGGTTCAGATCTTCACCAAGCGTGGGCGGGCCGGAGCGCCTCGCTGGACCTTCAACATGGACCAGTCGATCTCGGACGTGGGACATCTCGGTTCGGACGCTGACCCCACCGGACTCCAGATCAACGACTGTGCGACACGCGGTCCGTTCTGGCCCGACTCCATCCCCCTGGATCCCACATGTCCGGAAAGTGGAAGCTGGGTGAAGAAGGGGTACGGCCAACGGTATGACATCAACGTCCGGGGTGGCTCGGAGGACATGACGTACTACCTCTCAACCGGCTTCAACAAAGAGTCGGGCACGGTGAATGCCCCCCGTGGAGGGAGCCAGCAGTTCAACCTCCGGTCCAATTTCCAGTTCAACGGCTTCGAGGACCTGCAGATCCGCCTCAACAGCTCTTTCTCCCGCTCCGACATCGAGTGGGTCCCCAACGGGGACAACTGGGAAGGGTTGATGCGGAATGTAGCCACGCTGTGGGACGACAACACGGACAACCAGGACGCTCTGGTCTTCGTCAAGGAGGAAGACCAATACATCAACCATTTCAACTTCTCGGGGAACGTCAACTGGAACCCGAGAGATAACTTCCGGCACCGATTGAATGTGGGGATGGACTGGTCCAACTCCCACTTCCTCACCTTCCGGCCGTGGGAATATTTCGATGATCCCGACGGAACCCGGACGGTGGACATCGAAAATCGCCGCCTTCTCACCGCGGACTACGCCGGAAGCTTCAGTTCCGGAGTCCCCTTCCTGGGCGATGACTTCACTTCGGTCATTTCTTTCGGCGGTCAGTTCACCGGCGTGGAGGAGACCGGGAACCGGACCGACGTGGAAGGCTTCGCCGGCCCAGGCGTCCAGGTCCTGGAGAACGCCGAAGAGGCCACGAACTACAACGAGGACTACACCGGCCGGAGGAGTGGTGGGTTCTTCGTCCAGGAGCAGATCGGGTGGAGGAACCGGCTCTTCATCACAGGTGGGGTCCGAGCCGACAGCCACTCCGACTTCGGAGCGGACCTGAACTATCGGTACAATTTCCTCTGGTACCCCAAGTTGCAGGCTACCTACTCGATTTCTGACCACGCATTCTGGCCGGACTGGTGGGAGACATCGCGAATCCGTGCGGCCTTCGGCGTGTCCGGGGAGCCGCCACGGCCGGGGATCAGCGTGATCCAATGGCAGGCCTCTTCCCTGGCAGACGAGAACGAAACAGGGGTCATCATCATCAACCAGGGGAACCCTAAAGTCGGTCCTGAGCGGACCCGGGAGTACGAGGCCGGGTTCGACGGGTCCTTCCTGATGGGGAAGGTGAACTACACGACCACGGTCTACAAGCGC
>CBDUAX010000528.1:0-3610 GCA_965365235.1 uncultured bacterium | reverse complement strand
TCGAAGCCACGGAGGGGCACCTCTCGTACCGGCTTCTCGCGGCGCTGGAGGCCGGGCAGGCGGCAGGTGGAGATACTCGTGGAATGCAGTCCGCCGCCATGCTCATCGTGAAAGAAGATGGTGGGGTTTGGCTCAACAACGATGTGGTTCTGCGTCTTCAGGTGGAGGACGATCCGGAGCCCATCGCCGAGCTACGCCGCCTCGTCGAGCTGGCTGCCAGACAACGTTCCCGCCGCTAGAGGGCCCTGTTCCATGGACGATCAAGGGCCCATCGGCCTCGCCCTGGGGGGAGGTGCAGTTCTTGGAGCTGCCCACATCGGTGTATTGCAGGCAGTGGACGAAACCGACCTTACGGTGACCCACCTCGCTGGGACCAGCATGGGTGCGCTGGTGGGATCCCTCTATGCCTTTGGTTTGTCGGGGAAGGAGATCGAGGCCTTTGCCGAGGACCTTCGCTGGCCCGATCTCACTCGCCTGGCTCCGTCGAAGTTGGGTCTCCTTTCGATGGCACGTCTGGAAGGGTTCCTTCGACGGCATCTAGGGGACGTTCGCATGGAGGACGCCCATATCCCACTGGCTCTCGTTGCCACCGACATCTCTACCGGGGAGAAGGTGGTTTTGACCGAGGGAGAGCTGGCAACGGCAGCCTCCGCCAGTGCTTGCGTCCCCGGCTTGTTCATCCCGGTGGAGCGGGATGGGCACCTTCTGGTAGACGGTGGCCTCCTGGAAAACCTCCCCGTCTCACCCCTGCGAAAGTGGGGGGTGGAAAGGGTATTGGCCGTGGATGTTCACATGGGGCGCCGGTTTCACAGACCGGGGAATCTGGCCGAGGTCCTGGCGAATGCCCTGGACATCGCCCTGGCCAATGCGGCTCAGGAACAGGCCCGGGCCGCGGATCTCGTCATCACTCCGGACACGACTTCATGGAGCCGGTCCCAGATGCAGGATATCCCGGCCCTGGTCCGAGAGGGATATCGGGCCGCAAAAGAGAGGCTTAGCAGTTTGACATTGTGAGGTTCGCCGACCCTGGAGGTGATTGAGGAAGGCTCACTTCGCCGGATAAGGAACCTGGGCGGATAGGAACTTGAGCATGGCTCGGCTGGCATCTTCGCTGGCCAGGAATCGCTGGAGAAGTCTCTCGATGGCCCGCAGGATCTCTTCCAGCTCCCCCAATCTCTCCCGAACCAGGTCGTCACCCTCCTCTGTGGTTTGCATCGCCTCCCTCAGGGCCGAAAGAGCCGGATCGAACTCTCGCTTCTTCCGTTCCGACGCAATGCGAAAGAGCATGGACCAGACATCGGTCTCGGCGATGTAGAAATCCCGTCGTTCACCCGTCAGGTGGATGCGCCGAATTACCCCCCAAAACCTCAACTCCTTGAGACATACGCTGGCGTTCCCCCTACTCATCTCCAGCTCTTCGGTGATCTCCTCCAGTCCCAGCGGTTCCCGGGTAGCCAGGAGGAGGGCGTGGATCCGTGCCATGGAACGGTTGATGCCCCAGAGGGCCCCCATGGAGCCCCACGACTCGACAAAATCAGCTCGGGCTTTGGTATCCATACCAGCCTCTTCGGAAGAAACGTTCGGAATATTCTGAATATATCGCGAACACGGTGGGCTGGGAAAGGGACGAAGGACTCGAGGGTCGGGGACGACCTGGTGTCGGTGGGGGCCTCAACCAGCCGGATACGGTTCTTCCAGCAGTCCTTTGACGGCCATCCTCAGAGCGGGCTCTGCGAAGAGGCCCTCCACGCGGTGTTTGATCTTTCCGTCCTTCCCAAGGAGGTAGGACGTCGGGAGTCCGCCCACCTCCCCGAAACCATTCAGGCTGGCCTGCCACGCCATGGCCACCGGGTAGGTGATCTTCTTCTCTTTGAGGAAGGCTCTCACAAGGTCCGGGCTCCCCTGATCCCGAGAGATTCCGAGCACCATGAAGCCCTGATCCTTGTAGTCCTCGTAAACCCGCTGGAATCCCGGCATCTCCAGAACGCACGGGGCGCACCATGTAGCCCAAGCGTTGACCAGCACCACCTGGCCCTTGAGCTCTTCCAGGGAAAGGAGGCTTCCATCCAGCGTTTCGATGGTTTCGCTGGATACCTCTGTGTTCTCCGCACCGAGGCCGAGGGCGGCCCAAGTCTGAGGTTGAAGGCGGTAGCCGATGATCCCCAGTACCACCGCAAAAAATAGGACGTCCCATTTGGAGGGCCGCCATCTTCTTATTCGTGCAAACATCGGTGCTTTCGACCTTCTTGAATCCAGCTGTATTGGCTCCGTGGACTGACCTAATCCTTGGGATCAGGGGCAGGGTTCCCCTTCGTTGGGCCGAATGCCGGCCTCAAAGTCCGAGGTAGATCTTAACGGGTAGGCGGGTCCTCCTCCAGCAACGACAGGACCAACTTCCTGAGGGTTTCTTCCTGAAGGATTCCTTCGATCCGTTTGACGACACGCCCATCCCGGGCCAGGAGAAACGACGTCGGAAGGCCTCTCACCCGAGCGGCCAGACGGCCCAGGGGGTGCTGGGGACCTACCGTGACGGGATACCGGATCCCGAGGTCGTCGAGGAACCTCCGCACGAACTCGGTCTCTTCTTTGTCGGCGGAGATCCCGAGGACGAGGAACCCTCGATGCTCCAGCTCGTCCTGCACCCGCTGGAAGACCGGCATCTCGAGGGTACAGGGCCCGCACCAGGTCGCCCAGGCGTTCACAAGTACAACCTTCCCCAGGAGGGTGTCCGTCTCGATGAGGTCCCCGGTGACGGTAGTTATCCGTCCGCTCCGGAGCCCCTTCCCCTCCAACCCGAGGTCCTGCGCATCCTGACCCCACCCATGGAGAGGGAGGCCAAGGGTCAGGGCAAAATACAAGACGGCCGATGCCCATCGAGGGAACGTTGGAGACGGGAGGCGCATGGAGGTCAAAGATCTTTCGGTGGACACCATCATTCGTGAGCCGGCTCCGTTTCCGGAGTTCAACTCAATGGTAGTGACAAGACAGCCTTCCCCCAAGGGACCGAGAGAAACGCGGTGAGGTGGGCCAGCGTGCGGAGCAAAAGAACCGGCGACCTCCGTCTCCGTTCCATCGGAGCGTTCGGACCGCCTCACGGGTTGGTTTTGAAGTCGGTGGAGGTCAACGTCGACCTTCCGGATTCTCTCTTCTCTCCTCCGGAGGACCGGGGCTGATCTGGGGAATCCCACCGACTGGAACCCCAATGCCCAGCGGGGGTCCATCCTGGCATGAGCAACCAACGATTCTCCGGAGCCACCGTAGGGCTTCTTTTCTTTTTCCTCTGGGCCCTTTGCCCCGAGGCTGCTTTCGGACAGACTGCCACCATCACCGGCCGGGTATTGGACCAGGAAACCCGGGGCCCCTTGGCGGGGGCGCTTGTCCGGGCACTCCCGCAGGGGCTCCAGGCTCTCTCGAACGAGGAGGGCCGCTTCCGAATCGAGGGTCTCGATCCTGGGATGGTCCGGCTCGAGGCCACCTACCTGGGATACGCCACGGGAGTCGAGACCAGTGTGATGGCCCGGACCAGTCGCCCCACCTTCGTTGCTTTCGATCTGAGACCGGCGGCCATCGAGGTTGAGGGAATCACGGTGGCGGCGGAGGCCTTCCGGGC
>CBDUAX010000527.1:0-3615 GCA_965365235.1 uncultured bacterium | reverse complement strand
TCCCCCAAACCGCTGGTCCAGTCCCCGGCCGAGGGAAGGCCCGCAGGGGATTCCCGGAAGCCGTAGGGCACCACCACCTCGATCTGGGTCTGGGATCCAAAACGCTTCTCGTAGATCAATTTGTTCATGACCGATGGCGCATCCCCGGTGCCGACCGTTGTTTTCAAGACCGTCTCATCTTCCGGGAACGCCTTCTCGGTCCCCAGAGCCAGAGGAAGGTTGAACTCACCCCGGGGCCAGCTCTTGTCTTCATAGAGGGTCTGGACGTAGGCCAGGATCAGATCGATCTCGTCACGGGTGAGGGCGTCCCCAAAGGCCGGCATCAGGCGGTCGAACCCTCGGATTGGTCCGCCGTGTGTGACCACCCCGGCCCAATCGGCCGCTGGCTCTCGAGATGCGAAGCGGCTTTCGGTGAAGTCCGGCGGGACAATGGGCAGGCCTACCTGGTTGGCGATCGCCCCCGTGCCGTCGGGCCCGTGGCAGTTGGCGCAGGAGGCCAGGTAGAGGTCCCGGCCCGTGGGAGGCGGCCCGGCCCAGCTACCGTTGTGACTCGGATCGCCATCTTGGGCCAGGGTGGGTGTGACATTTGGTCCGAAAGAGGCTGCCAGGACCAGGAGCACCGTCCAACGCATTGGGCCAGCACTCATGAAGCTCTCCTTCCCTGGTGGGTTGGATTCAGAGATTGCTATCAGTTTTTGGCCGAAATGATCGACGCTTCCGCCTTTCTCGTTGTGCAACCACTAGGCCAAGAGGCCGTTGATTTCCTCGATGCGCTCAGCCGCTTCGGGGAATCCCACGAGGAAGGCACCCATGGGTTGTAAGAGGGAGAAGAGCATCCGGCTCTTCCGGAGGGAATCCGAGGCCCGCTCGAGATCCTCGACCATCTGGGCTCGCACGCCATCCAGATAGAGGGTTTCGGCCAGCAGCCAACAGCGGCCCGGTTCGACCTCCCCCGTGGGTGCGATGAGGAGATGAAGGGTATCGGGCGAAGCAGCCCGGGCCAGGTCGAGATCGAGCCCGCTCTGGCCAGCCACCTCCTGGAGCCGAGCCTCCACCTCGCCTTCCTCCGCTCTCCCGCCCCGGATCAACTTCCTGACGGCGATGAGAAGTTGGCCGAGGGTTTCGATCTGGCGAAGGAGAAAGTCTCTCTGAGACAAGATCAGTCCCGGTCAGGGTGGGAGGAGGGACGGCGTTGGAAGACTACCGCCCCGAGATAGGCCAGTTGGAGCCCGAGGCAAATATAGAGGATGACCCATTCCCCGCTGGCGCCACCCAGCGGGGTCTCCCGGGCAATCTCATCCACCATGACCTTCGCCCCCATCATTCCGACGATGGCCACAGCCGCCAAAAGAAATAGCCATCCCTTCTGGCATCCCTCCTCCCTTCCGCCTTCCCGGACCCAACACACTCGGGTCAGGATCCATCCCGCGGAGATCAGATCGAAGAGCAGGATGAACACGAAGCCGGCCAGGACGGTAAGCTGGATGGCCTCCCGGAATCCCTCGGTGGCAGAGACTCCACCCCACCATACCGGCATGGCCACCATGTTGAAGATCAGGTAGACGATGGCGACGAGGGCCAAGCGTTGCATGGTCTTCACTATGGCCTCCTCGAAAAGAGAGCCTTTGGAAAACCCCACCGGAGTGAGGTTCCGTCGTTACTCCTTCTTCCCCCGCTGTCCTACCCCGTCTTGAGCTTCCCGGACCCATGCCCGGGCCTGCTCGTGGTGTTGGCTCCAGGCGTCCCAGGCCCCCCTGGCCCACTCCCTCACCCGACTTATGTGGGCCACCGAATCCTGTGCCGAATGGATATATGTGATGTCCATCCCTCCACGGGAAAGGGGCGGAGGAGGTTCGGGGCGAGGGAAGGTGGGAGTCCCGTCCAGGAATCGGCTCATGGCCCTCGCCACATGGGGCCCATCCTCTCCTTCCATGGCCCAGCACATGCCGATGAGATGGGCCACGGCGGACTTGGCCGACTTCATGTATTGGGTCGGGTGTTGAAGGGAGTAGGCGTCCACGGTCAGCCGGTGGACCTGGAACAACTCGGGCTGGCTGAACTCCCGGCCCACGACCTCTTGGAAGAAGACGTTGCACCCTTCTGTCCCCCCGACACCCTCCGCTCCACACTCCGGACAATGCGCCCTTTCCTGGCCTCCGTCTGGTTTCCCCCCACCCACTTCCGTCACTCGGCCCTCCTTCTGGGTCCTCTTGATCGGTCCTTCGCCATCAAGCCCTTCGTAGAACGTACATCCCTCGGCCCACCAACCCTTCAGGATCATACTCGGCTACGACCAGCCCGCCTCCCTCGAATCCTTCCCTCATCTCTTCCGGCGTGAAGAGGCCCAGCTCGTGGGTTTCCTGAAGATGCTCGACACCGTCTTCTCCGCCCAGGAGATAGTGGAAGTTCAGGAAGGAGATTCCATCCCGGACCACCGAGCTGTTCATCCGGACGATGGTGAGGTCCTTTGCCTCAGCAACGATGTGATGGACCCTCCCCGGGAGAAAGGCATCCGGGGTGAACCATGGCTCCACCAGCGCGATACCCTTCGGGGTCAGATGGTCAGCCAGACATTGGGACGTGGCCTGGAGCCGCTCACGGGTTTTGACGTATCCGATGCTGCTGAAGAGGCAGAGCAACAGATCGTACTTTCGATCCAGGTGGAAGTCGGACATATCCGCCACGGTGAACTGACCGGTGGGACACCGCTCCCGGGCGATCTCTACGAAAGCGGGCTCGATGTCCACACCGTCCACCCGGTACCCGCCCTCCTGAATCAGCCCCTGGGCGTGGCGCCCCGTCCCACAACCGACGTCCAGGACCGTCCCGGCGTTTGGAGCGAACCGCCGGACGAAGGCCAAGATCAAATCCACGTCCCTGGAATAGTCTCTGAATTGATCATAGATCAGGTCGTAGTATTTCGCCGTCTCGGAGAACACGGTGGGAACTTCTCCTTCGAAAAGTAATGCCCCTCCAGCTTAACGGATGGTGAGGCCTTCCCGCTTCCGGGCCTTGGCGGTGACCTCACTCAGCTTCCCGGAGCGTTTGGGTCCCGGTCCTACCCGCTCCCTTCGGTCCCGGACTTTCAGATAAAGCCAGATCCAGGAGAAGGGCCCGGAAAGGAGCGAGGCCAGATACCATCTGCGGGGCGAGAGGCCGTGCTTTTCTGCGGCAAGGCTGGCAAGGCCGGCCAAGACCGCCCAAACCGGAACAGCGAAGGAGACAAGGAAGCCCAGGTTCATTCCCAAGGATTGGGAGGCTCCTGTCCCCCATCCAGCAGTTCTTCCCTGCACGGCGGAAGTTGCCGCCTCTCCACTTCCTGGACCTCCCGCCGAAGGGCGCGTTTTTTCCGGAGCTTCGAGAGCTCCCACCCTCCCAATACGATCCCTCCAACAGCCGAAAGCAACCCGTTCACCAACAGATACACGCTCTCCCGGTTCGCGCCGAAAACGAAGAGGGCAGCCGCCACCAGGAAGAAGACCACAGCCAGGGTCGTGTAGCTCTCCCTCTTGTCCAAAGCATCCAGCTCGTCGTGCAGCGCCAAAAGGTTCTCGGCCCCCACGAGCTTCTCTACGGGATCATCCATGGCACATATCTAGTCCTTGACGGGCCCCG
>CBDUAX010000526.1:0-3617 GCA_965365235.1 uncultured bacterium | reverse complement strand
AGGAAGAGCCCCGCCACCAGGATGTTCATGATCCCGACGACGCTGGTATTGGGATTCCCCAGGTGGAGAAGGGCGAACACCAGGGATGTTGCCCAGAGGGCCGTCGTGGCCCCCCAACTCTCCGCCAGAGCCTGAAGGAGATACCCCCTGAAGAGGACCTCCTCCGCCGCCGCCGGCAGGGCAAAAAACCAGAGAGCCAAAGCCCCGGCGCTCAGAAATCTCCCGAACCCACTTCCCGACTCCGCCCGCCACCAGATCCCCCCAAAAGCCACGGAGCTCCAGACCACCAAACCGGCCACAAGGATCCCGAGCCCCAGCCCCAGGAAGGTTTCCCAGGTCAGCCGGGGGGAGAGATAGAAGCCCAGGGCCCCGGGTTTCCTCCCGTCCAGGCGGAGGACGATCCAACCAGCTACAAGCCCGCCGAGAAGGAGTGGTACGGTTTCCCAGTTGAGGCCCTGGAAGGGGAGTGCGGAGAACAAAACCACAAGAGCCGACAAAAGGAGGAGGAAGAGGAGGATTCTCCACCCGGTTCGGACTCTCCCTAGCTCGGTCCTCAGAATTCCCACATACCCCACCCGAAAAAAAAACCCGGGTGCTACCTGCACCCGAGGCTTGTGGATTGAACCCCCGCCGGTAGAAGGAGGGCGAGGAAGACTCTGATCAGGTCACCCAAAAGGTAAGGGAAGCCGCCCACGGCCAGGGTGCCCGAGGGCATCCTGAGCCTGGGATCCGAGGCCGCCTCACCGACGGCCCACTCCGTGGTTGGGCCGGTCCCCTGCATTATTTCAGGTCATCTCCACGGAAAGTGCCACGGCATTCCCACCACCGAGGCAGAGGGCTGCCATCCCATTGGTTTCTCCACGGTCCTTCATGGCATAGAGGAGCGTTACGAGGACCCGGGCGCCCGAGGCCCCGATCGGATGCCCCAGAGCCACCGCGCCCCCGTTCACGTTCACCTTGGATTCGTCTATCTCCAGGGCTCGTATGTCGGCAAGAGCCTGGACCGCGAAAGCTTCGTTCAACTCGAAGAGGCCGTAATCCTCCACACCCTTCCCATCCTTCTCCATCAGCTTTTGAACTGCATCGATGGGGGCAAAGAAGAGGTCCTTTGGTTCGGTGGAACCGACGGCGTAATTCTTCACGAAAGCCTGAATGGGAAGTCCATGAGCCTCGGCGAAGGCCTGGGATGCAACCACCAGGCTGGCAGCCCCATCGTTCAATCCCGGCGCGTTCCCGGCGGTCACGACCAGGTTCTCGATTCCTTCTGGGGCATCGTTCGGGAAGGCTGGGCGTAGGCGCGCGAGGGACTCCAGGTTTGTGTCCTTCCGCGGGCTCTCATCGGTGTCCACCACATTCACGCCCTTGCGGTGCTTGATCTCGACCGGAAGGATCTCCTCTCTGAACTTCCCACCCTCGATGGCAGCCACAGCTTTCATGTGGGAGCGGTAGGAGAACTCGTCGGCCGCTTCCCGGGTGATCCCTGCCTTTTCGGCAGTGTACTCGGCATGGCCTCCCATGTGGCAGTTTCCGAACGAACACCACAGGCCGTCGAAGATCAGGCCGTCCTGGAGTGTTTGATCACCGAATTTTACTCCACCTCGATGCCCCCGCAGGTAGTACGGCACGTTGGACATGGACTCGAACCCACCGGCAACCGCAACCTGAAGGTCACCGGCTTTGATGCCCTGAGCCGCCAACATCACGGCCTTCAGACCCGACCCACAAACCTTGTTGATGGTCATCGCCGGTACAGAGGCGGGGATCCCTCCATGGAGTGCCGCTTGCCTGGCTGGGGCCTGCCCACCTCCAGCGGGAACCACGTTCCCCATGATCACCTCTTCCACCACCCCCGCATCGATACCAGCCCGCTTTACGGCTTCCGCAACGGTCAGGGCTCCAAGCTGGGTAGCGGGCAGGGGGGAGAGCCCCCCGAGAAAGCGGCCCATAGGGGTCCGGGCTCCTGAAAGGATGACCGGGGTCCTGGCTTTATCCGTCATCGGTCCTCGTCTCCCTTTTTTTGTCTCGATATTGAACAGTCTCGGCGAGCCATCGGCTCCAAATCCTTGCGTGAACCTGATCCCTCAGGGGCTTTCCCACTGGTGCCGGCCACCCTCCCCTGGAGGGCCTACTAACATACGGTGAAGCCGGCTTCCAGGCACGCCGTCTCCATCCCGGAATGCTCATCCACTTTTCCTGGATCCCTTCCCCTCTACTACAGCCCCAACCTTACCCGACCGGTCGAAGCTCCACCTTCCCGCCTTCCTCCCCCAGCCGCCCCCAGGGCACAGCGACATCGTGCTGGAAGATCAGGATCCAGTCTTCCTCGGTCACCTTCTCCCAGAGCGTTCTTTTGGTCTCCAACGTCACGAGGGGTTCAAGATCGTACCCCATGATCCATGGGAGGGGGAGGTGGGCTGATGTCGGGCACAGATCGGCAAGGAAGACGGCTTTTTCTCCAACCCCTTCCACGACTATGGACTGGTGATGGGGCGTATGCCCGGGTGTGGGGAGCAAAGAAATCCCCTCCACAAGTACCGTGGGCCCCTCCACCAGGTCCACGAGCCCGGCCTCGGAAAGGGGAAGGAAGTTCTTGCCCATATAGGAGGCTCTGACCCGCTCGTTGGGAGATTGGGCGAAGGCCATTTCTCCCTTCTGGATGATGTGACGGGCGTTGGGGAACGCCACCTCCAGCTCACCCTCCTCGGTCAGCTGGGTACATCCACCGGCATGGTCGAAATGGAGGTGGGTGCTCACAACGAGATCGATGTCGGCAGGTGCGATTCCCTGGGAGCCCAGGGCATCCTCGAGGCGGGTGGGATTCCCGTGGTTGTCCACTCCATAGATGTCCCGGAATTTCTCACCCTCCTTGTTCCCGATTCCAGAGTCCACCAGGACGAGGGCGTTTGGGGCTTCCACCAGGAGACACCTGAGAGCCAGCGGGATCCGGTGGCGGTCATCCGGGCTGATCCTCTTCTCCCAGAGGGGACGGGGCACGACCCCGAACATGGCGCCACCATCCAACCACTGCACCCCCGCTTCGAGAGCATGGATCCGGATGCCGCCGACTTCCATCGTTCGGGCGAGGGGCATATCCGACGCGTTCAATCGCTCACTCCGATAAAGAAGTTATGGGCCGGCTTCCCGCCCCGTGGATCGCCTCATCGGCGCCGGCCCCGGGGTTGGAGAAGACGTTGGAGACTCGTCAGATCCCTGATTCCCCGGGCTTCGGCCTCATCGAGTAACCGGAGGAGGATCCGGGCCGTGGCCAAAGCGTCTCCGTAGGCCCGATGCCGGGAGAAAATGGGGATCTGAAAATGGTTGGCCAGCGAGTCGAGGTTCCGGCGATGCAGCCCCGGAACCAGGCGTCTGGCCATCTGAACCGTGCACAGCCTCGGGCTGTCCGGGACGTCGCCCACCGCATCGCCCAGCTGTGTGCTGACGAAACGCCAGTCGAAGGCCACATTGTGGGCGACGAAGACCCTTTCCTTCAAGCGGTCCAGCAGGTCGGGGGCAATGTCTTCGAAGAAGGGAGAGGAGGCCACCATCTCATCGCTGATCCCGGTGAGATCGGCGATCCGAGACGGAATCCTGCGTCCCGGGTTCACCAGGGTCTGAAA
>CBDUAX010000525.1:0-3629 GCA_965365235.1 uncultured bacterium | reverse complement strand
GGTGGGCTCGGCGGAGGGGGACCACCACGAGCTGGGGGCACAGTCCGTCAGGGCCATCCTGGAAAGAGAAGGTTGGAAGGTCTACTACCTGGGTCCGAATGTGCCGGTGCAGGATTTTGCAGCGGTGCAACGCGCCCAGGTGGCGGATCTCGTCTGTATCTCTTTTTCCTCGAGCAAAACCCTCCCCGATCTGCAAAGAGCCGTCAAGGGTCTGGGCCAGTCCTATCGCCACAGGACGCCCTATTCCCTGGCCCTGGGTGGGGCCGTCGAAGTCCCCGGCCTCGATGCCCTGGGCAGAGGCCCCTTCGAAGAACTCTCATACTCGAAGTCTGCCGGGGAGTTTTCTTCCTGGCTCCGTTCCCGTTCCAGCGGAGTACCCTATCGCGAATCAGGGAGGGTGGCATGAAGGAGCAACGTCCTGACAGATCTGCGGTGATGGCGGGGCCTGTCACAAGGCTGGAATGGCTGACCCTGGCACTCCTCGGCGCCTTCACCCTTGTGGCAGTCCTGGGGTATGGGGTCTTCGCTCGGAACCCGAGCTTGATCCCTGACTCCGACAGTGCACGCAGCTTCTATGGGGCTTCCTTCCAACTATTTGCGAGGCTCCATATCGTTCTGGCCTTCGTCGTCATGGCGGTACCCCTGGCACTGCGGACCGGCTTCCGCTGGGTTCCAGCCTTCCTTGCGGTATTCCTGGCCAGCTTTCTGAGCGAGTTCATCGGGACCGGATATGGGGTCCCCTTTGGCGGGTATGAGTACACGAGCCTCCTGGGTATCCAGCTCGGTGGACGCGTTCCTGCAGTCATTCCGCTGAGCTGGTTCTTGATGGCCCTTCCATCTTGGGCCATCGCCAACATGATCTTCCCGAGTCCGCGGCACCGCCCATTGAGGTTTTTCACCGGTGCCTATCTCCTCACAGCGTGGGATTTGGCCCTGGACCCGGCCATGAGTTTCCTGACACCCTACTGGGTGTGGGAAGACTCGGGTCCGTTCTACGGAATGCCCTGGTTGAATCTGGTGGGATGGATGGGTACTGGGCTGGTGCTGATGGCAATCTTGGAGGCCACAGGGGCTCGCCGCTGGGGAACGTCCTTTCCCATCAGATGGTCGGTGATCTACTACGGCCTCGTCCTCCTCATGCCGTTGGGAATGGTCATCGCAGCGGGTTTGTGGTGGGCTCTGGGAGCCACCGTGGTCGCAGTTCTGCTCCCCTGGGGCGTCTACCGGGCCACGAGGGAGTGGAGCAGAGTTTCGGTCGGACCCGCTCTGGCTCAAGGATCGGTGGGATCATGAATGGGATTCCGAAGGCCAGTAAGGGCCCGACCTCCGAAGAGGGGATCCTCGACGGTGCCAGAACTGTGGTACGCAGTAACCTCCAGCGTCTGGCCGACTTCATGGCAGAGGACGGAATGCCCCGCCCGGCCCTGGACGGGAAGCTCCTCCGCCCCCTGTCGGCATTCCTGACAATCCCTGAGGAACGCCGTGGAGAACTGGATGACCGGTTCTGGTGGGGGGCCCTGGCGGTGGAGATGGTCCATGAAGCTTCCCTTCTCCACGATGACATACTGGACGAGGCACCCGAGCGGAGGGGAAAACCCACCCTTTCAGCCACCGCCGGAATCGGGCCAGCTCTGGTCCTTGGTGATCATCTTCTCACCTCGGCATACCGAGCGGCGAACAAAGCAGGATCCGCCCGATTCCTCGACCTGTTCATCACTGCGGTGGAGCGGACTGTGGCCGGGGAGATTGCCCAGGAAAGAGCTCAGGGGCAGTTCCTGAGTGAGGAAAGATACAGGGAGAACATTACCGCGAAGTCGGGTGAGTTGTTCAGGGCCGTGTTCTCTCTGGCTCCGACGCTCCTCGATGTGGGTTCGGCGCGGGCGGTGGGTGCCATTGGGGCCCGCCTGGGGTGTCTGTACCAGATGGTCGACGACTTCCTCGACTACTGCCCGGATGCGGACCGAGGCAAGCCCCCCCTTCAGGATTTCCGTCAGGAAAAATGGACCTGGCCCCTCGGTCTGGTAGGGGCCGCCGACTTCCAGACCTCGGAGTCGGAGATCCTTCGCCGGCTATTCGCCAGGCCTGGCAACGGGTTTGGATCTCCCATGGAGGTGGGTGTCCGTCGATTGGAAGAGGAGGCTCAGACACTCCTTGAGGAGCTCCGCACTCAGGGATTGGATCCCCAGGCTCTATCGGTACTCCTCTCTGGATGGGGCCGCCTCCTTCAGGAAGCCACGGAGGAGGAGGTTTCTCGGGTCTCAGCCGGCGTCGAGTTCGAAGCTGCGGTCCGGAACGGTAGGCTGCCTCTGGGTGGATTGGCGGTCACGAGCGGCCTTCGAAACAGGGTCTCCGCTGGAGGTACCCCTTCCCCTTGGCCTGTGGTTTTGGACCGGCCGAACTCGCCTCGGAGCCCCGGCAACAGAACTCCGAACCGCTCCAGCGAGTCGAGTGCTCGACAGAGCCTGGCGGCTGCCAGTGGATTCTTGGGCACCCCCGAGGCGCGCCTGACCTACTTCACCCGGCATGCCAAGACCTTTCGCTTTGCCTCCCGGCTCTTTCCCGCGGATGCACTGGAGGAGGTCGCCGGAATCTACGCATTCTGTCGGTTCACGGACGATCTGGTGGATGAGGCTGAGGGAGTGAATCCCGATGCCCTTGAGGCGTTGCTCGATGCCTGGCTGGGCCTCGCGCGGGAGGCGTACGGGGGAAGAGCCACCGGGATCTCCCTCCTCGATCAGGTCCTGGGGGAAGCGAGGAAGGCCCAGGTCCCGTTCCACTACGTCGAGGAGTTGATCGAGGGGGTCAGAATGGACATCCGTCCCCGAAGTTACCGGACCCTGGAAGACTTGCGTGTCTACTCGTACCGGGTGGCATCCGTTGTGGGGGGTTGGATGGTGGAGCAGTTCGGGATACACGATCCAAGCGTTCTGGAGAGGGCCTTCGCCCTGGGCCACGCCATGCAGCTCACCAACATCCTCAGGGATGTGGGAGAGGACCTCCGGCGCGGCCGCCTCTACCTGCCCCGGGAATACCTGGATCAGTACGGGATCGATCGGGATCTCCTGACCGCCAAAGCCAAGGAAGGATCCTTGATGTTTCCCGGGTACCGGAAGCTGCTCGACGCCCTCATGGCGAGGGCAGAGATGGACTACGAGGCGGCGTTCGAAGCCATCCCTGCACTCCCGGGTTTCTTCCAGGGCCCGGTGGCCGTTGCAGCAAGAGCCTACCGCGGCATCCACTCGGAGATTCGCCAGAATGGATATGACAATCTGAACCGTCGGGCCCGCACCTCCCTTCTCAAAAAGGGCTCGCTGGGGGTACGGGCCCTACTGGATCTGGCGCGTCTGAAGAGAAAGAGGCCCGGTACCGGGCTTCCGGATCAGGAGGCGCCTGCCTTCGTCAAGGAGACTCAGGAGGCCACCGCCTGATGTTCGCCAGAATCAAGGCCGGGAGGGGCCGCCGGGCCAGGTCGTGGACCTTGGTCCTGGCCATGACGTCCTTTGCACCCTTTTCGGGCTCGGGGCCCCTTTTTGCCCAGGGGCAGCAGGGGGAGGCTCGGGTGATGAATGAAGCGGACCGGAAGTCTCTGAAAGCCTGGGCGGTGGCTCGCCTGGAGGAGTTGGATCGAG
>CBDUAX010000524.1:0-3634 GCA_965365235.1 uncultured bacterium | reverse complement strand
CTCCGTCCAATTCAGGGACCAGAACCTCGACGTGAGCCCCTGGGAAGTCCTCCTGGACCCGGCCCACCACGTCCGGTTGGATGGGGACTTCACGCCCTCCGCGATCCACCAGAACACATAGGAGGATCCTGGACGGCCGTCCCCAATCCATCAGCTCGTTCATCGCGGCCCTGGCGGTACGTCCCGTATGCAGGACGTCATCCACGATCACCACAGCCTTCCCATCGATCCCGTCTTGCGGGAGTTTGGACTCTCCCACCACCGGCCGAGGGCCGATGGCCATGAGGTCGTCGCGGTAGAAGGTGATATCGAGACTCCCGTTTGGGATTTCTCCGCCGGCGACCTTCTCGATCTCCGATTTCAGGAGGGATGCCAGCTGGACCCCGCGTCGGTGGATCCCCATCAAAACCAGATTCCCGGTCCCATCGTTCTTTTCCACCAACTCCCGAGCCATCCGGGCCAAAGCTCTTTCCACGGCCTGCTGGTTCATGAGACAGACGCGTTGTGATTCGTTCATGGACCTGCCTTTTTGCGTAAATCCTTGACCCGTCCGGGGCGGGTCTCCTGCCCCCAAAAACCACGCTCAAAGGGGCCTTCGGCGGGCGGAAAGTAGACCCCTTCTCGAGGGGCTGTCAAACAGGAAAAATGTGAGGAAGTCGGGGGCGTTCCAGGAACCCTGGTCAGGCCCCGAGCCTTTACAGCGGGGGTGCAGTCGAGACATGATGTGCGGCAGTTTTGAACTGGCCGGCACCCGAGAGGGGGCGCACCCCCTCTCCCCCTTCGGCTTTTCGCCCAGGGGCCGGATTCCCGCCGTCCGACCCAACCGCTCGAAGTGACCTGAGGAGAAAACGCGTGCCGGAAGACACCAAACCCACCCCCTCCATGGGGCTATCCCTCGTCCCGGTCGTGGTCCTGATCTCGGCCCTTTCCTATACCATCGTCGTGCTGGAGGGGTCAGGCCACATCCCCCTCATTCTCGGAACGATCGTCGCTTCGGGCATCGCCGGCTTCTCCCTCGGGATGCCATGGCCCGACATCCTCAAAGGCATGACAAAGGGGATCATTGCCGCGCTACCGGCAATTTTGATCCTCATGATCGTGGGCCTTTTGATCGGGATCTGGATCGCCTCTGGGGTCGTTCCAGTGATGATCTTCTACGGCCTGAAGATCCTCGGGCCCGGATATTTCCTGGCGGCCACCATCCTTATCTGCGCCCTCATCTCCCTTGCCACCGGCTCGTCCTGGTCGACGGCGGCGACGGTGGGTCTGGCCATGATGGGTGTGGGCCAGGCCCTGGGAATCTCACCGGGAATGACTGCGGGCGCCGTGATTTCGGGGGCGTACTTCGGCGACAAGATGTCCCCCCTCTCCGACACCACAAACCTGGCTCCGGCGGTCGCCGGAACGGATCTGTTCACTCACATCAGGCACATGGTGTACACCACCGTTCCGGCCTTCATCTTGGCTCTTGCCATTTTCACCGTGATCGGGCTGCTCCGGCCGGCCTCGGGCTCCGTGGAAACCCCAGAGTATCTCCAGATGCTCTCCACTTTATCCGCATCCTTCAACCTCTCGCCCTGGCTCCTCTTAGCCCCGGCATCGGTTCTCTTTCTGGTCTGGAAGAAAACCCCGGCGCTTCCGTCGTTGGTGGTGGGCGTGCTGGTAGGGGCAGTCCTTCTGTTGATCTTCCAACGTGGGGGATCGGACGGGTGGGATGGGATCATCGGGACGCTGGTGGATTCCCTATACACCGGATACGTCAGCGAGACCGGGGTTGCCACCGTCGATGAGCTCCTCTCCAGGGGAGGCCTCTCCTACATGATGGACACCATCGCTCTGGTCATGGTGGCCTTGGCGTTCGGCGGAATCATGGAGGCGTCGGGAATGCTGGAACGGTTGGCGGCCGCAATCCTGCGTTTGGCCCGATCCACCGGGTCACTGATTGCGGTGACCATCTTCAGCTGTTTTGGGATGAACATTCTGGCTTCGGACCAATACCTGGCGATCATCGTTCCCGGGCGGATGTACAGGGGGGCGTTCTTGAAGCGAGGCCTCCATCCCAAGAACCTCTCGAGGGCGCTGGAAGACTCGGCAACGCTGACCTCTCCCTTGATCCCGTGGAATACCTGTGGCGCATATATGTCCGGGGTTCTGGGCGTTAGCGCCTTCACGTACTTGCCCTTCGCTTTCCTGAATCTGGCGTCGCCTCTGATCTCGATGTTTTACGGCTTCACTGGAATCACCATCCAGAAGATCGAGGATGATCCGGACACGCTGGTTGGGGTGGAAGAGGACGAGTTGCCAGACCGCGGGGATCATTGACATGGGTGGGGCGCCGGTCCGAGCCGGGCCGGCGCCCTCCGTACTGTGGTCAACTCTTCTTTCAACGCCGACGAAAGAGTTCCGCCCCCACCCTGTCCAGGAACGATCGCTCCCCGTCCGACTCGCCTTCGCTGACAGCCCAATCATACGAAAAAAGGACCGTCCCTCGGGTCCCTAAAGACCGAGCGATCCGGATCTTGTCCAGGGTGCCCTGGTAGGTGTTCTGGTAGATCCCGATCCCGGCCCACACGCGGTTGGGGCCAGCAACCTCCACAGCCCCCCGAATCAACTCTTCAAATCGTTGGCTGTCAGGCGTATACGCCATCGGGGCTACCATGTCCAGGATTCCGGACCGGACCCAACCCCGCCAATCCTGAAACCGCGTCGAATAGGCGTCCTCGGCGTTGGCGAAGACCGCCGCCGAAACCACCGCAGAGGGGTCCCGCTTCTTCACGCCGAAGTAGATCCGCTCCACCAGTTCGGTGATCTGTTCCCGGCGAAACTCGTCCCAAGGGCCCGGAAGCGCGTCTACAAAAGCAAACGGATCGGAGTGGAAACCCTGGTCCAGCTCTTGAAACCGGGCAGGAGGAAGCCTGCCTGAAATCCAGGTACGGAAGCGCTCCAGGGCTCCTCTCGAATAGTCGAAGGCCACACTGGGGTACCGGATATAGTCGAAGTGCAACCCGTCGAGATCGTAGGACTCCAGAAGGTCCATCCACACAGAGTAGATGTGCTCCTTCACCTCAGGGTGTGACGGTGCGGAGTAGAGCCCTTCGATCCGATCCGTGTTGGCCCGGGAGTAGGCCAGAAGTGCTTCAGCGAACCGGGGGCTGTACGGATCGGTGAAGAAGAGCTCCCGGGCCAACTCCCGGGGTACACCCAGGAAGTCGGGCCTTCTGGCAATGAGGTGCGCCGGATCGCTGGGGAGAGCCCCAAGCCCCCCAATCAGGTGTGCGTTGACCCAGGCGTGGACACCCAGCCCTCGAGCGTGAGCTTCACGGATGGCCAGGGCCAGGGGATCGAAGGAAGCCCCATGGCGAGACACGGCGCCCGGCTTGGGCTCCCACCGACTCTGATAATAGGCGTCCCCCCTCCCACGAACCTGAACGATGAGCGTATTGAATCCAGCCTGGTGGGCCCGCTCCACCATGGCGATGACGGAATCGGGGTGGCTCAGGGTGGTCCGTACCACCCAGAGGGCCCGAACCTCCTCTGGGAGAGCATAGAGCCCAGGGTCCGGGGGGGGTGGGCGCTCGCCCCTGGCCGTCCGGGGTGCCTGCGCTTCCGGAGCTGGAGGCCGAGGCGAAGCCGG
>CBDUAX010000523.1:0-3666 GCA_965365235.1 uncultured bacterium | reverse complement strand
GATATGCCCTACGAATCGGGGATGATCCCGCTGGGAGACACCCGGGCTCGGTTCTCGGTGAAGTTCTACATGGTGGCCATCAGCTTCATCGTCTTCGACCTGGAAACGGTGTTTCTGATTCCCTGGGCCGTGGAGATGCGGGAGCTGGGCTGGAGCGCGTTTGTGGCGGTGACGATCTTCGTCTTCGTCCTGGCCGTTGGACTTCTCTACGAATGGAAAAAAGGAGGCCTTGAGTGGGACTGAGCGAAAAGCCCCTTCCCACGGTAGGTGAAGCACCGGGGCTCTTTGGTGCCGGTACGCCTGCCTTTCTGACCTCGAAGTTGGACTTCCTGGTGAATTGGGGTCGGAGGAACTCCCTCTGGCCAATGCCGTTGGGAACCGCTTGTTGCGGGATCGAGATGATGGCGGCTTTCGCCAGCGACTACGATCTGGCCCGTTTTGGGATGGAGCGGATGTCCTTCAGCCCCCGTCAGGCGGATGTTCTGATCTGCGCGGGAAGGGTGACCTACAAGTTTGCCCCGGTCCTTCGCCGGATTTGGGACCAGATGACCCAGCCCAAGTGGTGCATCTCCATGGGCGCCTGCGCTTCCACCGGCGGGGTCTTCGACGTCTACTCCATGACCCAGGGGATCGATACGATCGTTCCGGTGGATGTGTACATCCCCGGATGCCCTCCCCGACCCGAGGGCCTCATCTACGGCCTCATGATGGTTCAGGAGAAGATCAGGCAGGAGACCCTCTCCGAGCATGCCATCCTCAGGGCGGAGGACCCCACCAAGGTGGCCCAGCCCAGAGCGGACGACGAAGAAGTGGCCTCTCTTTCAGGGCCGTTCGGAAACTCCACGAAACAGAACCGAGTGAGCGGGCTGGATCGGACCGATGCCATGTCCCGCCCTGGTGACCGGATCCCCTAGGGGCCTCCGGGGAGAAAGCGCAGCTACATGGCCGAGAAGAAATCCAGTTTCGACGCGGTAGCGATGGGGCCTGCGGCTTCCACCGATACCGCTGAAACCCCCCGACCGCCGGGCGTTACAGCCCCGGACCACCCCTCTGTGACTGCATTGAGGGCTCAGTTCGGGAAGGCGGTGCTGAGGCACGACGTGGTGGCTGGTAGCCAACACATCGTCTTCATTCCACCGGACCGGAACCTCGAGATCCTCCAGTGGCTCAGGGACGATCCGGAACAAGGGTACGACCTGCTCAGGGACGTCACCGCGGTGGACTATGGGGCGGGGACCCCCCTTCAGGTGGTCTATCAGCTCTTCTCCTTCCAGCACAAGCGGGCTCTCTGCCTCAAGTGTGAGTTACCCCTCGACGCATTGGAAATCGCTTCGGTCTGCTCCCTCTGGAAGGCGGCGGACTGGCTGGAGCGGGAAGTCTACGACCTCTTTGGGATCACCTTTACCGACCATCCGGATCTGCGCCGGATCCTCATGCCCCTGGACTATGCTGAGGGCCACCCGTTGCGGAAGGACTTCCCCTTACGGGGCCGGTTCTCCCGGGCAGAACAGACCCGGCGGGCCCTGAGCCAGGATCTGGAGCACTACTACACGGACCTCGAGCTGGGGCTGGGTGGTGAATCGCAGGCCCTTCCTCCGGCAACGGACGGGGGAGAGCCTGGAACGGATGTGGAGGTCGCCGAATAGGCGGCGCCGTCAGACAGACCAAGCGCGAGAAACGGGAAACGAGTATATGGCCCAGAAGACTGTCGAGTTCAATCTCGGCCGCAATCCGGAGATGGGACCGGGAGGGAAGCCCGTCATGGGCCCCCTGACCCCCATTGATATCCCGGAACCGGACATCGAATCCGATAACATGCTCGTGAACATCGGACCCCAACATCCTGCGACACACGGGGTGTTGAGGCTGGTGTGCGAGTTGGATGGGGAAACGGTGGTGCGGTGCATCCCCCATATCGGCTACCTCCACTCCTCCTTCGAGAAGCTCGGGGAGTACCGGAATTGGAATCAGATCGTCCCCCTGACGGATCGGATGGACTATCTGGCTCCCCTCATCTACAACATCGCCTACGTCATGAGCGTGGAAGCGATGATGGGGATCGAGGTCACAGAACGCTGCAAGCTCACCCGGGTCATCATGATGGAGCTGGACCGGATTTTCGGCCACCTCCTCTGGCTCGGGACCTTCGCCATGGATATCGGGGCCTTCACCCCCTTCCTGTACACGTTCGAGGAACGGGAGACCATCTACACACTCCACGAGGAGTATACCGGGGCTCGAATCACGACCTCGGCGACCCGGGTGGGTGGGATGATGTCCGAGATGCCGGAGGGGTGGGCACAGGGCGTGCGGGACTTTTGTAACGGTCTCCCGAAGACCCTCGATGAGTGTGAGCTTCTCCTGAATGAGAATGGCCTGGTTCTGGGCCGGACCCAGGGAATCGGAGTCATCACCGGGGAAGAGGCCCTCAACTACGGCCTCACCGGCGCCAACCTCAGGGGCAGCGGCGTCGCCTACGACGTTCGAAAAGACCAACCCTACTACGACTACGAGACCTACGACTTCGAGATCCCTATAGGGGAGTACGGCGACTGCTACGACCGCTACCTGGTACGGATGGAGGAGATGCGTCAGAGTCTCCGGATCCTCCACCAGGCCCTGGACCGCCTGGAGAAGGCCGAGGGGCCCATGGACGTGGACGATCCACGGATCTCCCTTCCCTCGAAAACGGACGCCATGAACGACATGGAGTCCATGATCCACCATTTCAAGCTCATCACCGACGGCATCAAAGCCCCTGTCGGGGAGTCCTATTTCCCGGTGGAGGCCTCCAAGGGCGAGCTCGGGATGTACGTGGTGAGCGACGGCGGCACCAAACCCGTCCGTTGGCGCGTAAGACCGCCATCCTTCGTGAATCTGGCGGCGTTGCCCAAGCTCCTGGAGGGCCACCTCGTCGCCGACCTCATCACCATCAACGCCAGCATCGACATCGTTTTGGGGGAAATTGACCGATGAGTGAAAAGCGGAAGATCCCCTTCAACAATCCCGGGTGGGCCGGGAATACGGGGGAGTTCGACCTCACCGAGGCCCAGGTCCGGGGGGACGACTATGTGGGGAAACGGCCAACCGAAGGTGGCCATGCCTCAGGGTCCGCGACCTATCCGTATATGGTGGCCGAGAAGAACCCCGACGGCGGCATCTTCGAAGGGCCCTATAAGGAGCGCTACGAGAAGATCCTTACGAGGTACCCAGACACCCGCTCGGCTCTCCTGCCCTGCTTGGGAATGGCCCAGGAGATCCGGGGGCACCTGGCCCCAGAGACCATGGACGAGGTGGCTGCACTCCTCGGGCTTTCCCCCGCTTATGTCCGGGGCGTGGCCACATTCTACACCATGTACAACAAGCGTCCCGTCGGGCGCTTTCTCATTCAGGTCTGCACCAACATCAGCTGCAGCCTTTGCGGTGGAGACGAGGTTCTCCAGGCTTTCCTCAACAATACGGGGACGGAGCTGGGCGATACCTCGGAGGATGGGATGTTCACCGTGGTGGAAGCGGAGTGTCTCGCTGGATGCGGCTTCCCGACCACGGTCCAGATCAACTCTCGGTACTACGAGAACGTCACGCCCAAAGATGTTCCGGAGATCCTGGAACGCCTCAAGGCACAGGGTAAGTAGATGGCATACCCATACACGCACGAGAAAGAGG
>CBDUAX010000522.1:0-3673 GCA_965365235.1 uncultured bacterium | reverse complement strand
GCCGAGGCCGACCTGGATTCCGTCAAGGGTCCCCTCCCCCACCAACACCCCGTCCCCCAGGCCGAGTTTCTCCTGAGCGGCGGAGAGCCGTTCGAAGTACGGCTTCAGGTCAACAAACTTCAGTGGATCCGAGCTGCGGATATCCCCATCCCGCTCCACGAAGGTCCCCGGATCGAGGAGGAACGCCACGTACTCCGAGGGGGGGATCCGAAAATGGAATCCACACTCCGGACAAACCTTCAGGTTCTGGGCCAACCGTTCCCGGTAAACGATCTCGCCACAACCCTGACATTTCTCGAAAACGTCTGGAGGGAGGTCACGCTTATCCCCAGATTTCAACGGTTGTTTCGGCTTCCGAAACCAAGCCATCCAGTGCCCTTTCCGCGTTGGGAGAGGAGGGGCGGATCATTTCTCGAACCGAGTAGGGACGACACCGTCCGACCCCTCATTCCTTCGCCTCGCCGGCGTTCTGTCAGTCCTCCTGGGCCACCCGGACAGCCAACGCCAGGGCCACCCAGGACATCAGGAGAAAGGACCCCCCGTAACTCACAAAAGGAAGCGGGATGCCCGTGATGGGAACTACCCCAATGGTCATCCCGACATTGACGAAAATATGCGTCATCCAGGCGCCTAAGATACCGAAGATCACAAGGCCGGCAAAGGGATCCGGGGCATCCGTCGCCAGACGGACGAGACGGAGAAGAACATAGGCGAATCCGCCGATTACCAGGGTGGTCCCTACAAAACCGAGTTCCTCCCCCACCACGCTGAAGATGAAGTCCGTGTGCTGTTCCGGAAGAAAGTCGAGGCGCTTCTGCGTGCCCTGGGTGAACCCCTTTCCAAGTAGCCCGCCGCTTCCGATGGCCACCTTTGACTGGATCAGGTGATATCCGGCACCTCTGGGATCCACGCTGGGGTCAAGGAAGACAAGGATCCGGTTTTTCTGGTAGTCTGCCAGGCTCTGCCAAAGGGGTAGAGCGATGGTCCCTGCGGCCAGGTTCGCCAAGACAACGCCAACCGACTCCACCAGGTAAAGTCGGTATCGGAAAAAGAAGAGGGATAGCGTCAGGCCGACGATATAGAGGGACCAAACCCGAGTGTCGAAGCTCAGGATCAACCCCAGACCCGGACTTGCCAGCAAGACAAGGAAGGGTACAGGGGTGCCCCCCCAATACAGGACGGCAAACAGGATCCCAATGAAGGCCATGGCCGTTCCCAGGTCCGGTTGCAGCATGACGAGCCCCAGCGGGAGGCCTACCACGCCGATGGGGGCCAGAAGCTCCCGCAGGGCCTGCGGACCCTCCTTCTTGATGGAGAGAAGTCGAGCCAGCGCCAAAATGGTGGCGATCTTGGCCGGCTCCGCCGGTTGGAAACGAAAACCGGCGATGGAGATGAAGCTCTTTACGCCGGCGGCGGTCCCGGCCCCCGTCCCAACAACCAGGGTGGCTGCCAAGAGAAGGATGGCTCCGACATAGGCCGGGAGAGCCGCCCATTCGATCCACCTGACCGGGACTCGTGAGAGCGCCGAGAAGGCGCCCAGGGCCAACACCAACCATGCCGCCTGCCTGATCCAGATGTTCTGTGTCACAGGGCTGGGGACATTGAGGACCCCGGCGGAGTAAATCATGGCGATGCCCATGCAGGAAAGGGCTAGAACGCCAAAGAACAGGGGAGGGTCCCCAACCCAGGCCCGGATCAACCGTCCCATTCGTCCAATCCCGATGCCCCCGTCCCGACCCGGGCCGTCAAGGAGCCCCCTGCCCCGCGGTGGACGTGTCGACAGGGCCGATCCTCCCGGCCCAACGAGGATTCCTGCCGGCCCGGTAGTGTTCGTTCAGGGTCTGAATGGTATCGATGGGGATCCCGTATTTCCGCCGGAGATAGAAGTCGGCGCTTTTCGCCACGATGGGTGCGGCCACACGGGAACCGCTCTCCCCAGCTTCCACGATGGCCACAACAACGATCTCCGGATCTCCCCCGGCAGGACCGACGATGGCCGTGAACCAGGCATGGTCCGGCCCAAGAGGGTTCTGCCCGGTACCGGTCTTCCCCATCAGATCCCAATACTCCAGGGAGGAGCCATAAGCTGTCCCCCCTGGCTGGGTCACCGTCCGCAACCCGTCCCTCATGACCGCCAGCGCCTCTTGGGAGAGGTCCAGGCTCCAACCCCCGTCGTCCGGGCTTCCAGATCGGACGATCCTGGGCGTGGGTGCCGAGCCGTCCCTGGCGATGGCGAGGTAGAACTGAGCCATCTTCAACGGCGTCTGAGAATTCGGGCCCTGGCCGATGGCCAGGTTGAGGACTTCTCCCGGGGTGCCTCGATACCCGAAGTCCCTTAGCCAGAAATCCCGAGAGTCGGGATACGTCCCTCTGGACTCGGCAGGCAGATCGATCCCACAACGCTGGTTGAATCCGATCCGGGTTGCTCCAGCCATCATGGAATCGAGGCCCACCCGCTGGCCGAGTTGATAGAAGTAAACGTTGCAGGAATGCTGAATGGCGCTGAAGAGATTCACCTCCCCGTGCCCTTCCGGGGCCCAACACCTCCAGTACCGCCCCCCATACATCATGCCACCGGTACAGGGAATGGGCATCACTTCTTCGGGAGTGATGACGCCCATGTCCAAACCGAGGGCAGCCGCCGCCAGCTTCCAGGTGGAGGCCGGGGGATAGACTCCCAGGGTCGCTCGATTGAAGAGGGGCTGGTCTGGGTTCTGGTTAAGGGCCTCCCAGCGATCGATGGCGATCCCGCCGACAAAGTCGTTGGGATTGAAGGTGGGGGCGGAATAGAGGGCAAGGACCCCACCGTCTTCGACGTCCAGGGCCACAACGGCTCCCCGCATGCTATCGGGGAAGATCCGGTGGATCCATCGTTGAAGGGCAACGTCGATATTGAGGGTGAGGTTGGCTCCCGGCTCGGGATCGTCCGATACCACACCTCCAAACGAACCCACAATTCGACCGAGGGCATCCACCTCTACATATCGGTTACCCTGGGCTCCCTGAAGTTCCAGCTCGTACTGGCGCTCGATCCCCTCCTTTCCCAGGATCATTCCCGCTTCATACCCCTCGTACTGGACCTCCTCCAACTCTTCGGGCGACACCTCCCCCAGGTAACCCAGCACATGCGCCAGCTCCTCCCCGGCCAGGTACCGCCGGCGGGGTCTCATCTCCAGGTACAGACCCGGGAACTCACTCCGTCGCTCCACGAGGACCGAGGCTTCGGTCAACTCGGCATTCACCTTCACCACAAGCGGTTGGCGGGGATCAAGACGCAGGCGTTCTTTCAGGTAGCTGACCCGGCCGTCGGACAGATCCAAGTGGGGCTGGATCCGGTCCAGGGTCCCCTCGATGGTCTCCACATCGCCGGGGATAAGGATCACGGAATAGCCCGGGATGTTCTCTGCCAACACCACCCCATTTCGATCGAAGATCGTTCCCCTGGGGGCCGGAACCGGGAGGGCTCGGAGGCGATTCGACTCGGACTGAAGTTGCCAATCCTCCGACCGAAGAACCTGAGCCCGGAAAAAGGCCAGGAGGAGAACGCCCATGAAAACGGCGACAACCAGCTGCCCTCCCCTCCCCCGCTGCCGCCTGGAAATGGGATGGTCCAGATTCACCGAGTCGCCTCCCTCGGTTTGAAAGGAAAGAGGAGAATCAGGCCCACCACGGC
>CBDUAX010000521.1:0-3690 GCA_965365235.1 uncultured bacterium | reverse complement strand
CGGCTTTCAATCAGGACAACGGGACCTGGAGGATCGAGCGCATCGAGGCTCAGGGTTTGCTGTATGCGGGCCAGCATATCGCACGATGGGTTTCCCAGGTGCCAGACGAGATTTCCCATCACATCACTCTAGAGTTCCCTGGTGGCCAAAACAATTCGGGGAGCGACCACGTCTCTTTCCTTTGCACCGGCGCACCGTCGTTCCGTCTTCAAGCAGCCTACGACGAATACCGGCAGTATACCTGGCACACCAACCGGGACACGTACGACAAGATCGTGTTCGACGATCTCAAGAACAACGCGACCCTGGCGGCCATGCTTGCCTACGCCGCCTCGGAGGATCCCGACCGGGTCCCCAGGGATCGGACAGTGTTGCCCACGGACCCCAGGACCGGACAGCCCCGAGCCTGGGTCCGGTGCTTCCCCCCCCGGCGCAGCGGCGGAGGTCAATAGCCCGCCTACCCAGTGGAGGATCTGGTCCGCATCAGAAGTGCTCGGCGATCCACTCGATCCAGCGGCGCCGGATGTCTCTTTGGTGGACCGGATCGGCGGGGAAGTGTCCCGAGACAGGGTAGGCGATGAAGCTGACCTCGACCTGATTGTCCTTCAGGGCGTGGTACAGCTTGTAGGATTGGCTCACCGTCACACGCTCGTCTCCCGTGTTGGACAGGATCAGCGTCGGCGTCCGGATCTGATGGGCATAGGCCATGGGTGACTGGCGCCAGTAGTTCATGGCGTTGTCGTTCAGCCAGGGAGAGCCATCCAGCCCGAATCCCGCCCAGGTATTCATGTCCGCCATGGAATACCAATCGAACCAGTCCGTTACCGCCGCCCCTGCAACGGCTACGGCCCACCCATCGAAGTGGGCCGTGAGCCACGCAGTCATGTATCCCCCATACGACCACCCCGAAACCGCTACCCTGTCGTCATCCACAATCCCCAGGGCCTTCACCGCTTTTACCCCGGACATGACGTCTCTCCCGGGACCCTCACCAGCGTCGTTGACCACGGCCCGTTGGAAGGCCTTCCCCTGGGTGGAGCTCCCCCTGTAGTTCGGGCTGAAGACGAGCCAGCCCTGCGACGCTAGGATCTGGTTGAAGGTGCTGAAGGCCTCCGTGGAGGTACCCATCGGACCCCCGTGTATGCTCAGGACCAACGGGTACTGTTCTCCAGGCTGGAAGTTCGGGGGATACACCAGGACACCGTTTTGCTGGAATCCATCAGGGCCATCCCAGGTAACGGTCTCCACCTTACCCAGGTGCAGGGAGGCCAGAGCTTGGTTGAAATCCGTAAGGCGCCGGGGCGATTCGTCCAAGGCCTGCATGACATAGAGCTCGGAAGCCCTTTGGGCCTCACTCCCGATAAAAGCCAAGGTTCCGTTCCTGGCCACCACCGGTCCGGAGTTGAAATGGACTCTTCCCAGCTCAATTTGTTGCGGGCTCCCGCTTAACGGTTGATGCCAGAGGGCCCGTCGGGTCAGGTCGGTCCCGGAAACCAGGAGGGCATCTCCGGTTGGCACCCAAGCCACGCCCCCCAGGCTCCGGTCGATCTGGGCGGTCACATCCATGGGTTGCCCACCCTGGATGGATTGGACGAACAGACCGGAAGGATTGAAGTAGGGTTCAGGGCCTCTGGAACGGGAAAACGCCAGGAACCGCCCGTCCGGGGAGAAGGCTCCCAGGTTCACCGGCGGGTCCCCCACCAGATCTCGCTTCTCGCCCGACTCCAGATCCAAGGCCTGGATGACCGCTCGAATTCCCTCCCCGGTGTGGGGGCGGGGTGTGACCTCCAGAGCAACGGTTCGACCGTCAGGCGAGACCAGGAAGTCGGAGATACTCTCGTTCCCCTCGGTCAACCGCTCGCCCTCTCCGCCCCCCGCGGGGACCCGCCAGAGGTGGACCGGCGTAGGGGCCTCCTCGGTCAAGTAGGAGTTATACCCGACCTCGAAAGAGCGGTTGTGGCGCTCCTCCCCCTCCCGCTCCTCCGGTGCGTCCGGGGTGGTGAAGAGAAGTTGAGCACCATCAGCATCCCAGTGGAAGACTCGCACACCCTGCTTCGCGGAGGTGACCTGTCGAGCTTCACCCCCTGACATGGGAAGGGAAAACACCTGCGACCCCATTTCCTCAACGGTGTCGAGGAAGGCCAGATGCTCTCCCGAAGGCGACCACTTCGGCTGCCTCACCCCCGGACGATGGGGAGTCAGCTCCCTTTGGTCCCCGGTAGCGACATCCACCAGGACCAAGGTGCGGTCGAACCTGTTCTCTTCGTAGTTGGGCTTGCTTGTAACCACCACCACCGAGAGGCCGTCCGGGGAGATCTCGGGAGAGGAGACGCCGACTTCCAGCCGCAAGTCATCCACCGCGAGGGTCCGGCCCTGGGCAGCCAGACCGGGGGACCCGAAAGACACCGCTGCTGCCGACACCGCGGCGAAGAGAAAAAGCGCCCGCGAGCCCCTTCTTGGGAATAGCCCCATCATCTTGAACCTCCTGGAGTGGTGTGGATCTTCCTACGAATAGCGAGGCACCCGCATTCGGGAAAGGATTGGGGAGGTACGGTGGATCGGGAGCGGACTTGGGAGGGTAGGGCGGAGACGCCGTGGGCCCCGGCTACTCGACTCCTTCCGGATCGAGTTTGGCCACGCATTCAGGGCAGATGTCGTGACTGAACCGGGCGTCGGACCGATCCTGGATGAACTTCTCCAGGCGGTTCCAATACCCGGTATCGTCCCGGATACTATGGCAGTTTGCACAAATGGGGATGAGCCCGCTGAGAGCTTTTACTTCAGCCAGGGCGGCCTGGAGCTTTTGGATGATCCTCTCCCGATCTCTTTCCACACGCTTTCTCTCTTCGATTTCTCCTTCGAGCCGCCGGTGCTTTTCGGCCATCCCCTCTCGATAGTTCTGGCGAGAGGTCTCGTACCAGACTGCCAAGGCTGAGGAGAAGATGAGAACCGTGAGGAACCGGAGTTTGAAGCCAACGGAGTAGTCGTAGACCCATGGCACTTCCGATGCGGCCAGCATCGCAGAGGTGGAGAGGAGGATACAAACCGCAGCCCAGATCAATCCCTCTCTTCTTCCGAGGTTCAACATGACGATCAGGGGGAGTGTGAGCATAAACAGGCTCCTGGATCCCCCCTCACCCCCGGTCAAAAGCAGGTAGAAGAACAGGCCAAGGAGAAGGATGAAATTCGCCCGAAACACCACTCGCCAGCGCCCGGTCAGCCGGTAGTAAATCCAACCGGAAGCACCCCCGCAGATCAAGACCAGGTCCCAAAGGCTGGGAATCAGGTCTCCCCGCCTCATGTGCACCACCCCGAAGCCAAGGAGCGTTGGTAACCCCAGAAGTATGAGGACCGTGAAGAACTGATAGCGAATCCCCTCTTCCGAGGTCGCCGTCTCCCCGCCCCATGGCTCCATCAGCACCGCGAGGAAAGAACGGCGCCGGTTCCCTGATCCAATCATTTCCGCTTCTTTCCCAGCATTCTTGTCCGTTCTGCATCTGCGATTCGAAGCCGTTTCTCCGAGTATCGTCCATACTCATGGCCGACATTACCGCCTCGTGCCGTTGTCTTTTTTTTTGCCCCGGGCTGGGATCGTCGGCTTTAGCTTTAAATAGGGGCAAGGAAGCACCCTTGGATCGCCGATTGAGGGGGCAATGACATGGATGTCAAAGGGTTGGGGCTCAACGCCGA
>CBDUAX010000520.1:0-3713 GCA_965365235.1 uncultured bacterium | reverse complement strand
GTGGAGCTCAATGGTTCACCAGCGGGACGACATCGAAGGGGTGGATGCGGCCATCCTCATGCATCCGAGGGTGTGGGAGGCCTCCGGGCATGTGGAAGGCTTTACCGACCCCCTGGTGGAGTGCGGAAGTTGCCACCGCCGCTTCCGGGCCGACATGGATGAGGTGGCCGGAGGCCAGTGTCCGGTTTGCGGAACCAAGGACACCTTCAGTGAAGCCCGGCAGTTCAACCTCATGTTCAAGACCTTCATGGGACCAGTGGAGGAGGCAGCCAGTCAGGTTTACCTCCGCCCCGAGACCGCCCAGGGGAGCTACGTCAACTTCCTGAACGTGCAAGGGGCTGCCCGGCAAAAGATCCCGTTCGGAATCGCCCAGATCGGGAAGGCGTTCCGGAACGAGATCACGCCGGGGAACTTCATCTTCCGGACCCGGGAGTTCGAGCAGATGGAGATGCAGTTCTTTGTGGAGCCAGGTACCGACGATGAATGGTTCGAGCACTGGAAAGCCGCTCGGATGGAGTGGCACGTGGGGATGGGTATCCGGCCCGAGAAGCTTCGGTTCCTGGAACATGGCCCCGACGAGTTGGCCCACTATGCGAAAAAGGCCTTCGACATCGAGTACGAATATCCCTTCGGATGGAAAGAATTCGAGGGCATCCACAACCGGACCGACTTCGACCTTTCACGGCATCAGGAGTACTCCAAAAAGCGGTTGGAGTACATCGATACCGCAGCCGGAAAACGGTTCATTCCCTATGTGATCGAAACGGCTGTGGGCGTGGACCGAACGGTTCTGGTCCTCCTGGCGGACGCCTATCACGAGGAGCAGGTGGAGGGGGAGGACCGGGTTGTCCTCCGCTTCACACCGGAGATGGCACCGTTGAAGGCGGCGGTCTTCCCGTTGGTGAAGAAGGACGGGCTACCGGAGATGGCCCAGAAACTCCACAAAGAGCTCCGAGCGGCCGCCGTTCCGTCGTTCTTCGACGCCGCTGGGTCCATCGGGCGCCGGTACCGGAGACAGGACGAGGCTGGAACGCCCTGGTGCGTTACCATCGATGGGCAGACCAACGAGGATGGCTCGGTCACCATTCGTGATCGTGACTCCCTGGACCAGATCAGGGTGCCGCTGGAAGGTGTCCTTCCGTGGATGAGGGAGCGGCTGTAAGGGAGGCGGAGTCCAAAGCCTCTGTTTGGCAGGGGGCTCGGGCCATACCGGCCCGGGCCTCTTTTTCTTGACATTCGAATTCAAGTGAGTCAGTGTATTAGTACACCGATACACTGACTCACCCAGTGGCCGCCACCCGGGTGGTGGAGGTCGAACCAGGGAGGTCCTCCATGCGACTTGCTCGACGCCTTTTGTTGCTCAAGCTGATTTTGGCGTCTTCGGCTTGCGGAGGCGGGGAGTCCGCCCAAGGACCGGGTTCGGCCTCGGACTCCAGCGAGGTGCAAACCGTGGAATCCTGGGTTCTATCCGAAAAGCCCTTGGTGGAGATCGGTGTCCGGGAGGGAGAGGAGGTTTACCAGCTTCACCGCGTGTCCGGTTCGGTACGCCTGGAGGACGGGAAGATCCTAGTTGTCAATGCCGGCAGCCGGGAGCTCCGACTATTCGAGGCAGATGGCTCCTACCTCCGGACGTTCGGCAGGGACGGGGAGGGGCCCGGCGAGTTCCGGAACCCGGCGAAGATCCGCAAGCTGGCCCCCGACTCGATTCTGGTCTGGGACGAGTCGCTTTTGAGGATCTCCTTCTTCGACGCCACCGGCACCTTTCTGGGAGCCCGGCAGTTGCTCCCCACCAAAGAGACCCTTTTCCCCGGGGACGAGTGGTTGGTTGGCCGGAACTGGATCGACAGCCCGGTGGCGCCGGAGGATCGCGGAAGGGTGCGGCAGGCCGTCCAGGCCATGCCCCCGGCGGGTACACTGAACACCGTTCGGTTTTTACGGGTCACCGACGACGGGTGGATCTGGGCCTCCGACCGCCGGCCACCTGCGGATACCGCTCTGAGTTGGACTGTCTACGATCTCAGCGGGGAGGTGGTGGCTCAGCTCCGAACGCCCCCGCGGTTCCTGCCCCATGAGATCGGACCGGATTATATCCTGGGCCGGTTCCAGGACGAGATGGACATCAACTATGTCCGTCTCTATGCCCTGAATAAGCCCGCCGGGAGTCCTCCGGCTCCCGGACTCCTGGTGTCCGTGGGCTCCGGGGAGCCCGACGCCGGTCGACCGTCGGGCCCGAGAGTTCCGGAAGAGGTTCTCGCCGGAATACGGAGCCTGGTCAAGGGTATGGCGTCGGCTCAAGAGATCTACTACTCGGATCACTACACCTACACCACTGACCTCGAGGCCCTGGAGGAGATCTTGAGAGGAACACCTTTCGAGGAGGTGGAGGTGTCGATTCTCTTCGCCGGAACCGACGGATGGATGGGAACCTTCACCCATCGAGCCACCGGGGCCGTGTGTGGATTGGCCTATGGGTTTTATCTCCCCATGGGGTGGCAGCCCGGCACTGTTTTGTGCCCCTGAGGGGATAGCGGTAGCTCGGCATCGGCCTTCGTAGTGGCCTTCGGCCTTGCCGAAGGGTGCGCCTCCGGGCACCTTCCTTCGTTTCGTCCCCGAGACCGAATCGCAGGAGTCGACCCGTGGCGTCCGTACCCGTTTTGCGCACGACCCTCAGCATCTTCTCGCTGGCCATTCTGGCTTCGGCATGTTCCACCGCCCCGGTGGCATCCCAACAGGCCATGCGCCCCACCCGAGAGAACATCTATCCGGAGCAGGAGAAGCTCCCGCCCGCCCAGCTTTTTGACTGGTATGAGGCAGAGGGAATTCCCGCCGTCTCACCGTGGGGGCAGGCCCTGGATACCGCCTATGCCCGGGAGATCCTCTCCTGGACCACCATGCCGGAGTACACCAATCCGGTGGTGAATCACCTGCCCTACTCCGCAACTGTGTTGTCCCCTCGAGACCACTTCGGTCATGCCATCGGGAAGCCAGGTGTGTTGCACCACGTGGCGGAGATCTACGGGTATTTCGACGCGTTGGCCGGCTCCACCGATCGGGTCCGGTTCCAACTCCTGGGAGAAACGGAGGAGGGCCGGAACCTTGCGCTGGTCCAGGTGGGAAGTGAGGAGAACCTGGCACGGCTGGAGGAGATAAAAGCCGGGCTGAACGCGCTGGCCGATCCTCGGGGTACCGACCAGGCGGAGGCAGAAGCCCTTGTTGCAGAGATGCCGGCCATCTACGCCTTCTACGGGGGGCTCCACTCCCCTGAGACCGGCTCCCCGGAGATGCTCATGGAGATGGCGTACCGGCTGGCCGTGTCCGATGAGGCGACCATCCAGAAGATACGGGACGAGCTGGTGGTGTTTTTGGTCCCCGTGGCAGAGCCTGACGGTCGAGACCGGACCGTGGACTGGCACGCCCGCTACAACTCGGACACCTACTTCGCAGAAGACTCCAAGGGCGGACCGCCCTACTGGGGAAAGTACATCTTCCACGACAACAACCGAGACGGCCTTCAACTCTCGGCCCGCCTGACCCAGGAGTTGGTGGGGCTCTTCCTGGAATGGAAATTCCCTGTGGGCCACGACCTCCACGAGTCGGTGCCCTATCTGTATGTCTCAACCGGCACCGGGCCCTACAACCCGACTGTGGACCCCATCACGATCTCGGAGTGGCAGTGGATGTCCAACTTCGAGGTGACCTCCCTGACGGCCGAG
>CBDUAX010000519.1:0-3713 GCA_965365235.1 uncultured bacterium | reverse complement strand
TCACCGGCATCAGGTCGGCACGGCTGACACCCAGGGAGACCACCGCAGTGCTGGAGGTTGAGAACGGGACCTTGCTCCGAACCGTGGTGCCGATTCCGAATCGTGAAAGCTGCCAGGGATGCCACGATCCTGCTCAGAGGGTCAATGGGATCCTCATCCTCGATAGTGACCTCACGAGCCTGCGAGCCGCCATGGATCGGGATCTCCGACGAATGGTTGCTGGCGGCGGACTGATCACCCTCCTGCTGCTGGGCGTCGTCGCAGGAATGGTCCAACTGCTGGTCCTCCGGCGACTTCGGCGTTTTGAAACCACGGCCCGTCTCATCGCGGGTGGGGATCTGAATCGGAGGGTACCGGCCTCGGGTTCCGACACCATCTCCTGGCTGGCGAAAGAGTTCAACACGATGGCCGACTCGATGACCGGCCTGGTGGGTGAGGTGCGCCATCAACGAGAGCGTCTCGAAACGGTCATCAACAGCATCGATGACGGTATCGTTGTTCTGGATGGACGTCGGAACATTCTCGCAGCCAACACCGCCTTCACGGAGAGAACCGGTCACATCAGGGAGGAAGTCGTAGGATGCAGCTGTGGGGACGTGGCACCAGGAGCCTGCAACAACAAGGACTGTCCGACGCTGGCGTGTCTGGATTCCGGCACGAGGCAGGTTCGAATCTGTCAACGGCGAGAGAAGGGTGGCCGGATCGCCTGGGAGGAAGTGCATGCCTCTCCGATTCTCGGACCCGATGGGAAGGTAAGCCAGGTGGTGGAAGTGTGGCGGGACATCACCGATCGACGAGCCGCAGAAGCTCGCTTGGCCGAGTCGCATCGGTTGGCTTCCCTTGGGATGCTCGCATCCGGATTCTCTCACGAGTTGAACACCCCTTTGGCGACGGTCCTGACCTGTGTCGAGGGAATCCTGAAAGACGCCGGCGCTGAGGGGAAGAACCAAGACGGGGAGAAGCGAATCGAAGCCAATGCCGGCATCGCCCGGGACCAGATTCTCCGCTGCCGGGGCATCACTCAACACTTCCTCCGCCTTTCCAGGGGCCAGTCTTCTCCTGGTGATATCGTGGACGTGAAGAGGATTGCCGGGGCCGTGTGCCAACTGGTGGCGCCCACGGCCCTCGCCAAGGGAGTAGAGGTGAGGAATGTCGAATCCGGCGGCCAGGCCCAGGTCCGAGCCGATGAGGCCGATCTTCAACATGCCCTCATCAACCTTCTCCTCAACGCCATCGAGGCAAGCGAGGAGATGGAGGGCGCTGTCACCGTCGAGGTGAGCGCTGGGCCCAGGATCAAGGTGAAGGTGACGGACAACGGGTGCGGGATCCCGCCGGAGGAGTTGGACCGCATTTTCGAACCCTTCACCAGCCTCCGCCAGGGTGGCACGGGGCTCGGCCTCTTCCTGGCCAAAGACTTCGTTCAACGATGGGGCGGGGAGATCAGAGTTGAGACCGCCCCGGGGCACGGCTCCGTGTTCGAGGTTCTCCTTCCTGCCATCGGGGGCGTTCCCATCCAGGAGGCGACTCCATGAGTCAGGAACCAACCATCCTGCTGGTAGACGACGACGACGCCTTTCGCATGGTGATGAGCGGGGAGCTGGAACGATTGGGATTCAGGGTCTTCACCGCTGAGTCAGGTGGGGGGGCCTTGAGGCAGG
The DNA here is from genome assembly GCA_965365235.1 of uncultured bacterium. Lineage (GTDB taxonomy): Bacteria > Gemmatimonadota > Gemmatimonadetes > Longimicrobiales > Gaopeijiaceae > CBDUAX01. The sequence continues at coordinate 2,055 of CBDUAX010000519.1, read as the reverse complement.
TTGAGGAGAATCGACCGGACGTTATCCTACTCGACCTACGGCTCCCGGACATGAGCGGGCTGGACGTCCTCAAGAGGGTCCTCAAGAAAAATCCGGAGAGTGAGGTAATCTTGCTCACGGGGCACGGAAGTATCGACACCGCCATCGAGTCCATACGGGCCGGAGCGTTCGACTACATCTCAAAGCCGTGCCCACTGGACGAGATGGAGATCCGAATCCAACGGGCTTTGGAGCGACGATCCCTTCGGCGGCGCACTTCGGTTCTGGAGCGCGGCCTGACCCCAAGGGATCCGGGAGACTGGCTCGTGGGGGAGAGCGCCAACTTCCGAGATCTGGTGGCCTTGGCCGACCGGGTGGCCGCTTCCGACTCGACGGTTCTCATCACCGGGGAAACGGGGTCGGGGAAGGAGATGGTGGCAAAGCTGATCCATTCCAGGAGCCCCAGGAGAGAGAAACCATTCGTTGTGGTGGAGTGCGCTGCCCTTCAGGAGGACCTGCTCCAGAGCGAGCTCTTCGGCCATGATCGGGGCGCCTTCACCGGTGCCGACAAAGAGAAGGCGGGGCTTTTCGAGGTGGCGAATGGCGGGACCATCTTCCTGGATGAGATCGGGGAGGTGAGCCCGGCCACCCAGGTGAAGCTCCTCCGGGTCCTGGATGCTTCGACCTTCAGGCACGTCGGAGGGACCGCTGAGATTCGTGTAGACGTCCGGATCCTCGCGGCTACGAACCGGGATCTCCAGGTCATGGTGAGGCAGGGCCTTTTCAGAGAGGACCTATTTTACCGACTCAGCACCATCATCCTCCGGCTCCCACCGCTCCGGGAACGGGAAGGAGACGTGGAGGTACTGGCCGACCATTTCCTATCCATCCTCAACACCCGCCATGGGCTGAACCGGCAGTTGAGCGGCCGGGCCCTTTCCCTTCTTCGAGCGCACGATTGGCCGGGAAACGTCAGAGAACTCCTCCATGCTATGGAGAGGGCCGTGGTGGTATCGGAGGGAGAAAGGATCGAGCCGGAAGACCTGCCCAGAGCCATCGGCACGATCACCGACCTTTCCTCCAGTCCGAAGGGCCAAGACTCCCTGCCCAGCCTGGAAGAGGTGGAACGGGAACACATCGAAAGAGTGCTCACCTCCGTGGGAGGGCACCGGAGCCGCGCTGCCCAAATCCTCGGGATCAGCGAACGAAATCTCTACAGGAAGCTGAAAGCTTTTGGGATCGCCTGAAGCCGATGGGTTCAGCGAACCACCCGATGGATCAAGGGGCGGGCGTCATCCAGACCAAACCGTTCGGCTTCCTCCTCGCTGAACGGGCCGTGGGTTTGGAGTGTGTAGCGGAAGACCACCTCGTCGTCCTGGGCCGCCCGGTAGTTGGTTTCCCAGTAGTTGTTCATGACGTATGAGAAGAGGACAGGGGAGCTCTCCACCTCCTCCAACCAGCCCGTCACAATCCCATCGGTGCGGATCTCACCCAGCTGGATCAGGGGTGCGTCGATGGAAGTCAGCGTCACTCCCCAGTCCGTCTCAGAGAGGTCTACCCACCGCTGGAGGCTGAAATAGTTCTTCGAAGAACCGGGGATCTGGTCCAGTTCCGGTCGGTAGGAGCCGAAGGGCTGGTCGATGCGGACCTGAGGCTTCTGGAGGGCGAAAGGGAAACGGAAGAGGACGGCTTCCGGATCCAGAATCCACTCCTTGGCGATCCGGTTGGCGAAGAAAACCCGGTCGAGCCCCTCCACAAGTCGGATCTCCCGGACCAGGGGCTCCCTCAGCCCCGGGGCAGCAGCCCGGACCTCCAGGGCCCAGACCAGTGGCCCGGCTTCCATCAACTCCACGGTCGCCCTCCCTGAGGTCACGACCTGTGCGGGGTCACGGCCCGGAACGTACAGGTATTGGTTGAAACCCTGGGGGGAGGAGTCCACCAGCTCCTTCCCGGACAAGCGATGGTTCAGGGAGAGGACATTCCCGGTCAAAGAATCGACCCGAATGGCCCACTCCGACGTCCGGATTTCGCGCCTATCGCCGGTGTCGCTCTCCGAGAGGGCCTGCCCCCTCCCTC
>CBDUAX010000518.1:0-3724 GCA_965365235.1 uncultured bacterium | reverse complement strand
GCCACCAGGGGCAATCCGGCGGACCTGGTGAAATAGGCGAGGAGGCCCATTCCGAATCCTGCCAGCAGCCAAGCCCCGGGGTTGTACGTCTCCCTCTTTTCCCCCCGTTCCAATGCCCATACAGCGCCCATGGTGAGAGCAACAAAGGTTGGGTCCGAGAGAATTCAGCGGCTGTAGTAGAGGACGGCGTCGGAGAGGATCAGGAGGAGGGTGACACCCGCCGCAACCCCCTGGCCCTTCCGATCCCGGATCCAGAGGAAAGACAGGACCCCCAACAGAAGGGTTGAGAGGAAGGGAACGGCTTTCAGCCCTACCCAGCTCTTCACACCCAGGGCCAAGGTGCCCGCCAGAAGAAGGGGGAAGAAGGGTGGGTACTTGGTGTGGGGAGGTTCCCCTGGCGTCCATAACTCCAGGTACGCCCCCCGTTCCACCAGCGAGTGGGCCAGAGTGACATAGCCGGCGTTGTCCCCACCCGTATGAGGTGCCGGCGAGAAAACCAGGAGTGAGAGGGCCAACTGGAGCCCTCCGAGGACAAGGAGGAGCAGAATGCCTTTCCGGTTCATTTGCTTCCCCTCATGCCTGGGACCCCGGTGTGAAAGAGCCCAGGACTCTGGGTCCCGATGCGCCTGTGGCGGAGGGAACGTTGGCTGGCAAACCCCGGAGAAAAGCCCAGGCAAGCAAGGCGAAGGCCGCCGCTTCCCTTGCGTCAGGGTTCATCCCCAACTCCTCTCCATCCCGGACCGGAAGGGGTGCCAGCTCACCCTCGATGGCCCTTCGGATGGCTGGATTTCGGGCTCCCCCCCCGGTGAGGTACACCTCTTGGATCCCCCTGGGAAGAATCCAGCGTCGATAGGCATCCCCCATACTACGGGCTGTGAGGGCAACCAGGGTGGCCAGGAGATCGGGCCAACCCTCTTCAGGGTTCCCGGGATTCAGAGATGCGCCTGTCTCGAGCTCTATCCAAGTACGTGCCTGCTCTAGCATCTCTGAACCGAAAAGCTCCCGACCGGTGGAGCGGGGGGGATCCTCCTGGAAGAAGGGAGTTGCCAGAAGCCGGGCCAGGACCCCCGGTACGACCTCTCCCTTCGAAGCCAGGGCCCCATCCCGATCGAAGTGCCAGGCCCCACCGGTGGCCAGCTCCGCCGCCAGATCCAGCAGCGCCACTCCGGGGCCGGTGTCGAAGGCGAGTATGGACCCCGGATCCCCCCCTGCCGGAAGGAAGGTCACATTCCCCATCCCCCCCAGGTTCTGGATTACCCGAGGGTCCGAGGGGTGGGCAAAAAGGACCGCATCGGCCCACGGCACCAGGGGTGCACCGTGGCCCCCCGCAGCCAGGTCTCGGGCCCGGAAGTCACTCACCACTGGAATCCCGAGCCGCTCGGCCAACGTGCTGGGACACCCCAACTGGAGGGAGCTCCCCCGCTCACCGTCTCGGGGTGGTTGGTGCCATACGGTTTGGCCATGAGATCCCACGGCCTCCACGACGCTGAGAGGTTCGCCAGAGATCTTCATCAGCTCGAAGACCGCCTCCGCAAACCATTCCGAAAGCTGGCTGTTGAGAAGAGTCAGTTCTTGCGGCCCCCCGGTGGAGATGGTGTTCTGAAGCAGATCACGCTCCTGGGTTGTGTAGAGGCGTGAGTGGAAGGCAGGGACTCTCCAGGCCACGGCAGGCAGCGCGGGGGGGGATTCCCCCCTTGGGTCTCCGGCGGACCCCCTCGGGAACTCGTCCACTTCCAGAAGCACGGCGTCGATCCCATCCAGGGAGGTCCCCGACATCAAGCCCACCAGCTTCATTCCCGTTCCTCCGTCCGCAAGGGGCGGCCCAACTCCCGAGCCCGACTCCCCCGAGAAAAACGCCTCAAGGAAGATCCCCCACCACAGCCGAGACCATGCCGTCAGCCTCCTTCAGTCGGGCCTCGGCTTCCTCCACCCCTACCTCCAGCTTCCCCATGACAATCGCCAGCTTGACGCTGCCTCGAGCGTTTCCGAGCAGTTCCCTCGCTGGCTCCCGGTTTAGTCCAAGGGTGTCCATGAGGATGCGCTCTCCCCTGTCCTGGAGTTTCTGGCAGGTGACCTGGAGGTCCACCATGAGGTTCCCGTAGACCTTTCCCAACAAGACCATCGCTCCAGTGGTTATGGTGTTCAGAACCAACTTCGTCGCCGTGGCGGCTTTCATCCGGGTAGACCCGGTGATGACCTCCGGACCCACCAGGGGTGCGATAACCACATCGTGGGCCTCCAACAGCTCAGGAGAGGGCGGCGTGCAGAGGAGGAATCCCGTGTGGGCACCGATTTCTCGGGCCCGAGCCAGCGCTCCATGAACGAAAGGGGTGGTACCGGAGGTGGCGATGCCCAGGACAAAGTCCACAGGGGAGACCTTCCGCTCGTCGATGGCCACGGCTCCCTGGTCAGGGAAATCTTCAGCACCTTCCTGGGCCCGAGCCAACGCCGCGTAGCCACCCGCAATGATGCCCTGAACCAGACCCGGATCCACGCCGAAGGTGGGAGGCATTTCCGCGGAATCCAGGACCCCCAATCGACCCGAGGTCCCCGCCCCGACATAGATCAGGCGCCCACCCCGCCGGAACGTCTCGACCACCAACTCCATGGCCCGGGCAATGGCTTCCCGTTCCTTCCCCACGGCCTGGGGAACGCCCTGGTCCTCCCTGTTGATCAGGTCGGTGATCTGAAGTGGAGTCAGGAGATCGATGCGGGCAGAGGAGGGGTTCCGCTGTTCGGTGAGGCGTTTGTCCAACATCCAGGGCCTTTTCTGTACTGCGGCTCGCAGGAGATCTATACTCTCCCTTTGAAACTCCCCAGGAGGGAGATTCTTCCGAGGCGCCGGGTATCAACGGGTTTCCAGATGGTCCTCTTCCAGGCTTCCCAAGCAGGAAGCTACAGACAAGGAAAACCCAGGGGCAACGCCCGAAACTCTGCAGAAGGGCCCAGATGATGGATTTTCTTGAAAGAGCATTGGCGTTGGCAGGGTCCCTCTCGGAGATCCGGAGGGATTTTCACCGACATCCGGAGTTGGCCTTCCGGGAAACCCGAACGGCGGCAACGGTTGCCGAAAAGTTGAGGGAACTGGGGTGTACGGTACGGGAGGGCGTGGGCGTGACGGGTGTGGTGGGAGAGTTGGGGAATGGGCCCGGCCCAACCGTAGCGCTCAGAGCGGACATGGATGCTCTTCCCATTCAGGAAGACGCAGACCACGAGTATTGCTCCACCGTCCCGGGGGTGATGCATGCCTGTGGGCACGATGCCCACATGGCCGGGTTGTTGGGGGCTGCCCGGCTCCTTTCGGAATCCATGGAGAAGGGTGAACTCCCTGGCGGTATTGTCCGATTCCTCTTTCAACCGTCCGAAGAGGGGATGGATGAGGAGGGGAAGAGCGGGGCGATGCGGATGGTGGAGGACGGAGCCATGGATGGGGTGTCGGCGGTGGCGGGTCTCCACGTGGGGGCACACTTGCCCTGTGGGAAGGTCTTCATCAAGCCCGGGCCCATCATGGCGGGAAGCGACGACCTCCACATCGTGGTACGGGGCCGAAGCTCCCACGCCGCCCTTCCCCACGAGGGGGTGGACGCCCTGGTTCTGGGCGTGAGCGTAGACAGCGTGCCCAGCCTCCAGGCCTGGGCCAAGAGTCTGGGTGGCATTCACTATCCGCTATTGAGTGACTTTTATCCCCACGGAGAGGTGGCGGAAAAGTACGGCGTGCTGCAGG
>CBDUAX010000517.1:0-3730 GCA_965365235.1 uncultured bacterium | reverse complement strand
CCGCCTGGATTTCACCTTCAACCCGCGGCTCAGCTTCCAGCTGTATGCCCAGCCCTTCATCTCCAGCGGTGACTATCAGGACGTGAAAGAGTTGGCGGCCCCCGAGTCCTACGAGTTTCAACCGTGGGACGGGGAGGTCCCGAACCGGGACTTCAACTACCGGTCCCTGAGGGGTACGGCGGTCTTGCGTTGGGAATGGCGGCCTGGATCCACCGTGTACCTGGCATGGCAGCAGGTCAGAGCCAACTACGCCGCGGGAATCGGAGATTTCGACTTCAGCCGGGATCGACAGGCCCTCTTTTCGGCCCAACCGGACAACGTTTTCGTCCTCAAAATGAACTATTGGCTGACCCCATGATCCCTTGAAGCGCGATGGAGGCGGCCCCTTCCCAAACCGAGAGGAGCGCCTCAATATCTCCCCCGGACCAACCGACATATCGGGAAACCGCCGTTCCCCGAGCCTACTTTGTCCTGGAGATACGATGCGAAGGCACCTCGTGCGTCTCACCTTGGTGGCGCTTCTGCTAGTCCCGGCAGCCACTCTTTCCGCCCAGCTGACCACACCCCTGGATTCGGCCGCCCTGGCCGCCTTCCCATGGCGTGCCGTCGGCCCGGCCAACATGTCCGGACGGGTCACCGACGTCGAAGGGATACCCTCCCCCTCCAAGACTTTCTTCTTTGCGGCTGCCGCGGGGGGGATCTGGAAGACCACCAACAACGGTACGACCTTTCGGCCTCTCTTCACCGATGAACGGGTAGTGGCCATGGGGGACATCGCCATCGCGCCCTCCGACACCATGCAGATCTGGGCCGGGACCGGAGAGGAGGACTCGCGGAACTCCATCTCCCCCGGGGGAGGGATCTACAAGTCCGTGGATGGCGGTTTGACCTGGGAACTCAAAGGCCTGGAAGAGACGGAGACCATCGGGCGCATCATCGTGCACCCCACCAATCCGGACCGGGTGTGGGTGGCGGCTCTTGGCCACATCTGGGACTCCAACCCGGAGCGAGGGCTCTACCGGACCGATGATGGAGGGGAGAGCTGGGACCTCGTGAAGTTCGTCAGTGACAAGGCCGGCTTTGTGGATATCGCCATCCACCCAGAGAATCCCGATGTGTTGTTCGCCTCCTCCTGGGAGCGAGTGAGGACCCCATATTCTCTTCAAAGCGGTGGCCCCGGAAGCGCCCTCTGGAAGACCACCGATGGGGGGGACAGCTGGGAAGAACTCCGGCCCGAGGGATTTCCCACCGGGATGCTGGGCCGAATCGGCCTGGGCATTGCCCAGTCCAATCCAGACATCATGTATGCGCTGGTGGAAGCGGAGGCCACGGAAGAGGAATCGGCGCCGACTGGTCTTTATCGATCCAGCGACGGTGGGGTCAGCTGGGAGCAGACCAACTCCAATAATTCCCGGCCCTTCTACTACTCACAGGTCCGGGTCGATCCCAAGGACCCTGACCGGGTCTACTGGTCATCGACCCCGGTCAACGTCACAGACGACGGGGGGTTCACCGTGGGGACCACGACCAACGGGATCCACGTGGACCACCATGCCATGTGGATCGACCCGGTGGACCCGGAACGAATGGTGGTTGGGAACGACGGAGGCATCGGGGTCACATTCGACAAGGGTGGCAACTGGGTTTTCCCCAACACCATGCCCCTGGGTCAGTTCTACGAGGTGAGCTATGGCATGGAGATTCCCTACACCGTCTGTGGCGGACTCCAGGACAACGGCTCCTGGTGTGGTCCCAGTCGGCTGAGGCAGGGGAACATCACCAACGCCATGTGGAGAACCGTGGGTGGCGGCGACGGATTCTACACTCTTCAAGACCCGACCGAACCGGAGATCGTCTACTTCGAATCCCAGGGTGGGAACATGGGGCGGATCAACACCGAAACCTCCGAGTCGCACATGTTCCCCAAGCCGGCCTGGAAGGAAGCCTGGCTCCGATGGGAAGACTCGATCCTGGCGAATGAGGGCGGAGACGCCGCAAGGCTCGCAGAATTCCGGCGCCTTCAAGCCGAGGATTCGGCTGCGGCGGATCTACGCTGGAACTGGAACACGCCTCTGGTGATGTCCCCCCACGACCCAACGGTGATCTATGTGGGAGCGAACCGGGTGGTGAAGTATGTCGACCGAGGGGAAGACCCCGAGGTCATCAGCCCGGATCTGAGCTATGCCGACGCTGAGAAGATTCGGATCAGCACCGAGGAGACCGGAGGAATCACGCTCGATGTCACCGGAGCCGAAACCTTCGCTACCATCGTGGCGTTGGCCGAGTCGCCCATCCAGGCCGGATTCCTTCTAGCCGGGACCGACGATGGCAGGGCATGGAAAAGCCCTGACGACGGAGAAAGCTGGGAAGAGCTGACGGATCGGTTCCCTGGAGTTCCCGAGGGAACCTGGGTACGCCGGATGGAGCCCTCTCCTCACGACCTGAATACCTTTTTCGTGGCCTTCGACGGGCATCGTACCAACGACTTCACGCCCTACGTCTACATGACGGAGGATGGCGGCCAGTCATTCCAGTCCATATCCGGCGATCTCCCCACCGGGAAGCCGGACTTTGTCCATGTCGTCAGGCAGGACCCGGTGAATCCGGACCTTCTCTTTGTGGGGACCGACCTCGGGGTCTATGTCTCCACGGATCGAGGCAGCCGCTGGCAGAAGTTCATGACCGGGCTTCCCACCGTCCCGGTGCATGATCTCAAGGTCCACCCCAGGGACCATGAACTGATTGCCGCAACCCACGGCCGGTCGATCTGGATTGTCGGCATTGCAGCCCTTCAGCAGCTTTCGAATGCCACGATGGCGGCCGACGTTATTCTCTTCGAGCCGAAGCCGGCATTCCAATATGGGATCCGTCGGGTGGGTGGGGAGTCCACAGGCCACCAGGTATTCCAGGCGCCAACGGCCCCTTATGGGGCAGAAATCGTCTACCGGATCGGGCCGGACGCAGAGATTCCGGTTCCCGAACCTCCGGCAATGGAAGCCCCCGACACAGCGGCGGCCGGAGCGACGCCCGACAGTGCCGACGCTACCCCTTCGCGAGCCGGGGCCGGGGGGATGCTGGGGGTGATGGGGGGGAGGGGGCGCCAGGCTCCCGGCCCCCAGGTCGACTTCGTGATTCTGGATTCGGCGGGCGATACCGTCGCGACAAGGAAGGGTCCGGGCACGCCAGGTTTCCACACCATGTATTGGGATTTCCGCGGGAAGACGCCCGAGGCCGAAGAGAAAGCCAAGACCCCTGCGGAGATCCAGGACGCGGAGCGGGCCAAAGAACAGATGGCCGCCGTGGTGGACTCGCTGGCGGAAGAGGGGGTCATGGCCCGTCCTATGTTGGACCGGATCTCAGGAATGCTCCTGTCCGGAGACCGCGAGGGTCTCTTTTCCATGTTCGGGGCCGGGGGAGGTGGAGGCGGTGGAGGCGCTCAGGGCTTCAACGAACGTCCCGGCGAGAGTTGGAGTACCGGCGGATTTTCCATGGGCGGGGGCATGATGCGTCAGATGATGCGTATGATCCGGCCGCTTGGCGGGTTCGGGGCACTGATGGGTGGCGGAGGTGGAAACCAGCCACCTCTGGTGGAGTCGGGAGAATACACGGTCATCCTCCACGCCGGGGATGAAGAACTCCGGCAAACGCTTTGGGTGGAAAGAGGCCAGGGGGCCGAAGCAGGGGGAGGGATGTTCTCGGGCCGCTAGCAGGCCGCCGAAGCGCGCCGCCA
>CBDUAX010000516.1:0-3745 GCA_965365235.1 uncultured bacterium | reverse complement strand
GCGACCGGCGGCCCGGGCCAACGCACGAGCCCGCTTGTGGTCCTCGGCCAACCGCTCTCGATTGTGTTCCAACGCATATAGACCCCCTGCCGCCAGAATGCCGGATTGGCGCATGGCACCACCCAGCCGGCGCCTGACCCTCCAGGCTTTTTGAAGAAGAGTTTCGGAGCCAGCCAGGAGGGACCCCACCGGAGCCCCGAGACCTTTGGACAAACAAACCATGACGGTGTCCGCCACCGTGGCGAGTTCCGCCGGGGACCGGCCGGTTTCCACACAGGCATGCCAGAGGCGAGCACCATCCAAGTGTACCCGGGCCCCGGCCTCTGAGGCTACCTCCCTGATGGCCTGGGCAGCCTCCAGAGGTAGAATCTTCCCACCAGCACTGTTGTGAGTGTTTTCAATCGCCACCAGGGAGGTAGCCGGTACATAGGGGGACGGGGGCCTGATGGCGCTCCGCACGACCTCCGCCGAGAGCAGGCCGTTTCGGGTCGGGACCGGACGCAGTTGGAGGCCGCTCAAGACCGAACCGGCAGCCTCCTCATAGTTGAAGATGTGGGCGCCCGCCTCGCAAATCGCTTCCGTACCCGGACGCCCCAGGACCGCAAGGGCCGTCTGATTTGCCTGGATTCCACTTGGGAAGAAGAGGGCCCGTTCTTTCCCCAGTAGCTCTGCAACCCGCTCCTCCAGCCTCCGAGTGGTGGGATCGTGATCCAGAACGTCATCTCCCACCTCGGCCCCCGCCATGGCTTCTCTCATGCCGGGGGACGGACGGGTCACCGTGTCACTTCGGAGGTCAACAACCGTTGAGTCGGCCATAGTCGTCCGGGGGTTTCGGGGAGACGGTAGGCCCTGCCTTACCCGTTGAGTTCTTTTTCCACTCTACCCAGTCGCCGTGCGATCGAGATCACCCATCCCACCACCAGGAGCCAGGCGATGGCATAGGCGATGAACATATGGGTGTAGCCCCGCAGGTTCTGGCTGGCGATGGCATCCCCCATCCCTTGCGAGGCCAGCGCATCCGGGGAGAGGGCGAAGAGTGAGACCACTACCAGGGCGGTGATGGCGATGTTTCTCATGAGGTTGCTCCTTCGGGTCTGGGGGCCATCTGGGCGGCCATGTCGCGATGGGCCTGTGCCCGCGTCATGCGTTCCAGACCATACCGAAATAGGAAAAAGGAGAAGAACACCAGGGTCGAAGCCCCCAGGCCGACGAAGAGGGTAGCGAGCATGTCAGGGTGGAGGCTGGGCCCGTCGGGCCGCAAGACGACAGGAGCCGGGTGGAGAGACCGGAACCACTGGACACTCACATGAATAAGAGGAATGTCCAACGCTCCTACGATCCCCACGACAGCAGCGAAACGCTTCCCCCGCTGAGGATTCTCCGTCGACGCCCGGACCAGGAAGTACCCCAGGTAGATAAACCAGAGCAGGAGGGTCAGCGTCAGCCGGGGCTCCCAGGTCCACCATGTACCCCAGGCCACCTTGCCCCACAGTGGACCAGTGAGAAGCACGATGGTCGTGAACAGCATCCCTCCCTCGGCAGCAGCCACCGCGGCCATGTCCAGACGCTCATCCTTCAGCCAAAGATAGATGGCGCTACAAACGGCGACGATCCCGAAGGCCATGAAGGCGACCCATGCCGCAGGTACATGGATGTAGAAGATCCGCTGGACAATCCCCATGGTCCGTTCCGTGGGCACCCAGAAAAACACCATCCAATGCAGGATCAATGTGGTTGCGATGCCGAGGATTCCCAGCACGGCCCCCGCCCATCTGATTTTCGAACTCATTACTCCTCCACTACGTACCGAAAGAGACCGGCCCCAGAAAAGACAGAGACCGCGGCAAAGGCACCGAGCATCCTGATGTTCCCGTCCACTTCCGAAACCGGAAGCCCGGCAAAAAGGCTGGCCGTGGCTGTGACTCCATAGATGATCACGGGAATGAGGAGTGGAAACACCAGGATGGGAAGCAAGGTATCCCCCATCGTGGTCCCACTGGAGATCGCACTGAAAAGGGTCCCAATAGCTACAAATCCCAGAATCCCCAGGAAAACTACACCCGCCAGCGCGAGAGGGTGCCCACCGAAGGTCAATCCAAAGAAGAGGGCGAAAATGGCGAAGACAAGAGCCGTTACCACTGTGAGGATCAGGAGATTGGCGATAACCTTTGCCAGGTAGATGGCGTCCCTTGGAATGGGGCTGAGGAGAATCCCCTGGAAGGCACCTTCCTCCTCCTCCAGGCTGAACGTCCGCCCCAACCCCAACATCCCCCCAAAGATGATCGTCATCCAGATCAGGGCAGCTGCGATCCCCTGGGGCTCCACCACCGTGGGATCGATGGCATAGCTGAAGAGAACCCCCACCAATACGGTGAAACCTCCCATTGCAGCGACCCGCTCCCGTGTTCGGAACTCTACCACCACATCCTTCCAGATGATGGCTGCCATCTGTCGGAGGTATTCCATCAGGCTACCTCCTCCACCCGTTCCCGGTAGAACTGCTCGAAGGCGCTTCCATCCACAGTGGAGCGGTCGTCCAGGAAGACGAACCGCCCTCGGACCTGGATGGCCACCCGGTCAGCGAGCTCCAGCCCCTGGGAAATGTTGTGGGTGACCAGGATGACTGTACGATGACCGTCCTTCAGGGAAGCCAGGACCCCCCTCAGGACCGACGCAGCATGCGCATCCAGCCCTGTATACGGCTCATCCAGCAGAACGAACTCGGGATCGTGCAGAAGGGTCCTGGCCAGGGCGAGGCGCTGCCTCATCCCTCGGGAGAGGGTTCGTGCCAGGGACTTCGCCCTCTCTTCCAGCCCCACTTGCGCCAGGCGTTCCGGGACTCGAGTAGCGAGATCCCGAAGCCCAAAGAGTTTCCCGAAGAAGCCCAGGTTCTCCTCGAGGGTGAGGTGGCCGTAGAGGAAGGATTGATGGGACAACACGCCGATGCGCCGGTGCCACTCCGGATCGCCGGACTCGAGCTTCTTCCCTCGAAGATGGACCTCACCCTCGGAGGGCCGAAGCCCTCCGGAGAGGACCCTGAGCAGCGTGGTCTTCCCAGCCCCGTTGGGACCAAACACGGTCATGAGTTGGCCAGCTTCGAGGGAGAAACCGATCTGGTCCACAGCTCTCAACGGACCAAACTCCCTCACCAGACCCGAAGCGGTGAGCACAGAGTCTGCCTTGGCTGAGGACCCGGGACCGGAAGCTTGGGGGGGGCTCTCGGAAGAGGTTTCCACGGGCGGGGTGGGCGGGTCTAACCCTGGCCGGAGGGTTCCGGGACCAGGAGAGCGGTTCCACATTCGGCGCAGAACCGCCCCCCGGCGGGATTGGGGTGGCCGCACTCGGAGCAGAAGACCCCGCCGGAGAGGCGGAGCCGAACCTGGGCGATTTCTTCTTCGATGTCCGCACTGCCCTCTGAGTAGAGGGCCGAGGGGCGGGCATCGGCCTGGGCCTCCTCGGCCCGAATGGCTTCCAGTGCCTCCGTGGAGATCTCCTTCCGGAGGGTCTGGTAGTCCTCCTCACCCAGCTTCCCCATGGCGAACTCGTACTCTGCGTCCCTCAGTTGGAGGAGAGACACCCGCTTCTTGAACTGTGCTTCCGACGGCTCCTCGTCCGAAGACCAGAGGGGCGCTTCCTTTCCCAAGATGATGGGCTGGAGGATCGCGAAAACCGAGATCCCCACCAGAAGGATGGCCCAGGCGAAAACCATCATGCGCCTCCCACAGCCGCTGGGGAAGGCTGCTTT
>CBDUAX010000515.1:0-3746 GCA_965365235.1 uncultured bacterium | reverse complement strand
GTGGAACTCATGTTGACAGACCAGACCATGCCGGGCCTCACCGGTCTGGAGTTGGCGAAAGAGCTCAGCGGAAGCGCACCGGGGTTGAGGATCATCCTGGCCACCGGATACTCGGAGCTGATCTCCAAGGAGCGCCTCGACGGAGCGAAAGTGGGCCGGCTCTTGATGAAACCGTTCACCCGAAACGAGCTGGGGTGGGCCGTGGCCGACCTCCTGGAGATCGACCCGAGGTTGGCCGTCACTTCTTCTCGATGAAGTCCAGGAGCGTCGCGGCCGGGTCCGGAGTCAGGCCCCAGGCCAGCCTGTACCCCAGGGTGACCCCTGTTCCGATGGGCAGGTTCTTCCCCCAGACTGGAAGCTGAGCGCTCAACTCGAGTCGGCCGGGCCCCGCCGCCATCCCTACCGTCGGTAGCACCTGAATGAGCCGCCTCGCATCACCGACCAATAAGAAGCCCTGAGACACCGGGGCCTTTCCCCACAACCCATCCCCGGCGATCTCCCAAGACAGGGGGCCCACGGTTCCCCCCACCGCCAGATGGCCGAAGATCTCGTCGCCGGGGTCCCTGTCCACCTCTTCGTGGACCTCCCTCCATCGGTATCCTGTCCAGGCCATCAGGTAGAGCCCGGTCTGCCTGAAAGCGTAGCCCGATTCCAGACTCACCTCCCAGTCCCTCTGGCCTTCGGTCAGGGGAAGGACGGTGGCGTCCACCGGGAAGTCGCTCCCTGGGATCTTCGCGGCGAACCGGGCCGCTACGGGGATGTCCAATCCGAAAAGACTGGCGCCGAGGCGGGTCGCCACTCGAATGTCCCCCACACCGGAACTCTCAGAGTTCCCTCCCTGACCCTCTACCTTGAGGTTGTGGACCGGCACCTGGGCCCATAGCTCGACGCCGTCCAGCACCCCCACGGCACCTGTAATAAATACCGACCGGGTCGTGAACTCCGAGTTGGCGAGGAAACTTTGGCGGCTTCCGGAAGGACTGAAGAACTGATCCGCCCGTTGTCCATAGGCTGAAAGCTGGATCCATCCCCCACCCTGAGGTAAGGTGCTCAAGGATCCTGATTGAGCCAGCGTCGGCGAAGAATGGGGTGCCGAGCAAATGGCCTGGCCATGGAGGGCCTCCCCCGAGGCCAGGAACAGGAGGACGGCTCCAAGGGTGGCGACAGGGCGGCCGGGCTTCATGGGGTCCAAACCTCGAGTTCGGGATAGAATGCGGGCCAGGCAAACCAGAACCCGATAAAGGCTTCTGCCACGGGCTCCATCCGGACTCCGGCGAGGGGTCCTCCTACGGAAAGACCGTCCACCCTCCAGATGCTCCGAGTCTGGTCGTCGAAGACCTGTCCTTGGGCGATGGAAAAGGTCAACTCCTGACCGTCGACGACTGGGTGGTAGGCCATGGCCGCGTCTCTCGCCCGGTCCCAGAAGACCACGATCTCTTCCCCCAGAACTCCGGTGGGTGCGGCGGCTACAGGACCCATGGCATCAAGGACTCCGAAGGGAAAGACCACTCCCCCCGATCCGAGTGGGACCCCCAGAACCCGCTCTTTGGGAGGGCGGGAAGTGTCTACATCCTGGTCGAAGAGAACTTCGGGATTATCGGGGTTGTCATAGGCCCCGTAGGGGTAGCGCTGGTAGTCCCGGTCATAACCGGTATCCGAGGAGACCACATCGGTCCCCGGATGGAGGGTCAACCACCCGGCCCAGCTGGTTTCCATGATGGGGTACATGGTCAGTCTGGTCCCGTCCCGGGCTCCGCAGCGGGCGCCGGCCAGCATCTGAGGCCAGAGGGACTCGGGGCTATTCCGGTCGTACATGATCAGGTTGTTCTGGTAAAGGAGGCCGGAAACACCAAATTCGGCCCCACTCACCGTGCTTCGGTCGAAGGCCATGGAGGTGCCGGTGAGGGGGCAGTGAGTGACAGCCAGCCGGGTGTCGCCCACCTCCATGTTCACGATCTCATGCCACCAGAAGATGTTCAGGGGGATGGCGTAGGCCTGGCCGCCTACGACGACACCTACTACCCGGTCGTCGGGACTCAGGTAGTCCAACCCCGCTTCATTGGTTTGAACGAACTGGGGGTTGGTGAGGGCTGGGATCCCGTCCTTCCCAGGCCCTCCGTTGAAGATCTGGGAGCTGGGAATGCTGCAAGACAGATCGGATGAAGCCGGTTGGGCCAGGTTGCTGTCTTCGGAACAGGCTGCAACCATGAGGAGTGCGCACGCCGCCAACGGCCCGAAAATCCAGGGCTTAACTCTCATTCTCTTCATCCGCTGTCTTGAGTTCGGTTTCCCTCGGAGCCGGGAGTCATCACGACGGGCTATTCAGCCCATGCTTCCTTCCCGGCTGCTAAGAGAATCCGGTTGGCGGATGGAAGGTTCCGAGGCCCTCAGGGACGATAGGCGATGGCGTCGATTTCCACCCTCAGCCGTGGCTCGGGCAACGACGCGACCTGGACCGTGGTCCGGGCGGGGCGGTGATGGCCGAAAACCCGCGCGTACACCTCGTTCATGGCCTCGAAATCTCTGAGATCTACGAGGAATACCCCGCAGCGGAGGACGTGGGATAGGTCGCTTCCGGCGGCCTCAAGGATGTTCTTGATGTTCCGGAATACCTGTTCGGTCTGGGTCTCGATGTCCAGGCCGGCCAACTCACCCGTTTTTGGATCAGTGGCTCCCTGCCCAGAGACCAGGACCAGGCGGTCGAAGATCATTCCGGGGGAATAGGGGCCCATGGGTTCTGGAAGACCCTGGGCCTGAACAGGCGTGTGTGAAGACGACTGAGACATTCGTTTCTCCAGGAAAGACAAAGGTCAGAGAGGCGGGAACAACCGGAAGTGATCAGCTTAACCCTCCCGGGTGTCTCCACAAGGTGTTTCCGGGAGGAGACCCGACCCGCATTATGGTGGGGGTCGTTTTTCTGAATCCCCTGCCGGGTCGGGAAATGGACGTCCCCGAGACCGGGCGGGCTCACACTGCCGGCATCCGACAAGGCGCCTTCCATGGCCGATCGCCACAAGATCCCCAGCCTGGCCCAATCCCTGATTCCCATCTTCTCCATCGCCCTCTTCCTGGGCATCGGTTATGGGGTGTTCAAGCTCCGGATCGAGTTCCTCCTGATCGCGGCGGCCGCGGTATCCGGGATCCTGGCTCTACGGTTGGGCTACACCTACAAGGAGATGGAGGAGGGGATCGTCCACAGCATCTCGAAAGGGATGCCGGCCATGATGGTCGTCATCGTGGTGGGGGCCCTCATCGGAACCTGGATGTCGTGCGGTGCGATCCCCATGATGATCTTCTATGGCCTCAAGATCATCTCGCCGTCGTTCTACCTGGTCACTGCGTGTGTGGTGTGCAGCATCATCTCCGTGGTGACCGGGACGTCGTACGGCACCGCCGGAACGGTAGGGGTGGCCTTCATCGGGATCGCGCAGGGCCTGGGGATCCCGCTTCCCTATGCAGCCGGCGCCATCGTGGCCGGGGCCTATTTCGGCGACAAGCTGTCACCCTTCTCCGACACCACCAACCTGGCTCCCATCGCAGCCGGGAGTAACCTCTTCGACCACATCAAACACACGCTGTGGACCACCACCCCGGCCTGGCTGTTGGGGCTGGGCCTCTACTACTTCCTGGGGCGGGGAGCCACCGGGTCGCTGGAGTCGGAGCAGATGACCCAGATTCTGGAGACCATACCGGCCACCTTCCGCTTCAGCCTGGTGCTCCTGCTCCCTCCGGTCATCACGCTCTAC
>CBDUAX010000514.1:0-3767 GCA_965365235.1 uncultured bacterium | reverse complement strand
CCACCGAGTCCGCCCCGCCGGTCTCCAGAGCGCCCAAAGCGGCTTCCACGAAAAGGTCTCTGAGGCTCTGGCCCCAGAGCTCTCCGAAATTCGTCATTCCAACCCCGATAACCGCAACTTCTCTCATCCTTTCCTCCCGCCGAAGATTCGGCTTTGGAAGGGCCGCCCCTGACCGGGGCAGTACCCGGTCAGTGATTCAGGATTATCTTCTCGCGAAGCTTGGCGTACTGCCCATAGGTCAGGTATTTCCTGGGTCCTTCCAGCATCGATCTGACGGCGGGTGCGAGGGCCTGTCGGTTGGGAAGGAGCTCGGTGGCTCGGAGAATAAAGGAATCACTCCCGGCTCCGGACCCGAAGGATGTGATGAGAATCAGGTCTTCAGGCTCTGCGATATCCAGGATCGCAGCGAGTCCGGTGGGAGATGATCCCGAATAGGTATTCCCCATGAGGTTCACTACCCACCCCTGCTCCATCTGGGCCTGTGTGAACCCCATCTGCTTGCCGGCAGAGAGTGGGAATTTCCCATTGGGCATGTGGAAGACGGCATACTTGAAGTCTTCCGGCTTGTGCCCCGACCGATCCAGGATCCCCCTGGTGGCCGACATCACATGGTGGAAGTAGGCGGGCTCTCCTGTGAAGCGACCGCCGTGGCGGGGGTAGAACTCCCCTTCCCTTCGCCAGAAATCGGGGGTGTCGCTTGTATAGGAGTAGGTGTGAAGGACCTCGGCCAATAGATCGGACTTACCGAAGATGTATGCGGCCCCACCGGCCGAAGCCGAGAACTCGAGGGCATCGTTCGGCGCACCTTGGGACGTATCGGCTCCGATGCCCATCGCGTATTCGGCCCGGCCCGACTCCACCATTGCCAGGGCCACAGACATGGCCTCCGTACCGGCCTTGCACGCGAATTCAAAGTCAGCGACGTGGATGTCCGGACCCAGCCCGAGAGCCTCGAGGACCACAGTTCCGGAGGGTTTTACGGCATAAGGATGGGATTCCGAGCCGATATAGAGAGCGCCCACCTTCTGTGGATCGATCCCGGCCCGCGCCAGAGCCGCGCGTCCAGCCGCCACCGAAATGGTAATGGTGTCTTCATCCAACCCCGGGACGGACTTTTCCTCCAGAAGCAAACCCCGCTTGATGGTCGCCGGATCCTTGCCCCACTGGCGAGCGATCTCCTCGCTCCGGATTCGGTTTCGGGGTATGAAGGCCCCGTACCCCACGATTCCTGGCATCTCCACCTCCCTGGTACCGGTGTTTTGGACATTCTGTCACACGCCGGGACAAACGCTCGTCGGCGTCTGAACCCAACTGCACCGCCCCGGCACGAGGGGTAGAGTCCAAAGACCCGCCCTCCGGCCACACCAAAGGCCGTCACCAGATCCCGCCCGCTACCGACGGTGCAGGACTTCGAGGTTGCGGAACCCGCCTGAAAAGACCCGAAGAGACGGGTCCAAATCGGGCTCCTGGGTTTGGAGAAAGTGCAACAAAAACCGGGGAACCGACAGGGGCGTCCAAGCTCAGATCCCCCCAGGAGCTTCCAATGAATCGGGTGCGATCCCCTGTTATCGTCAACGGGGTTGAGGGTATGTATTTTGCTGTAAATCCCTGGGAATTCTCGGGGACCGGAGGGCGACTCTTTCGGGTCCCCTTTTCCATACCCGCTTGAACCGGAGGTCTGAATGCGGGAATCCGTTGAAAAGATCTGGCCTGAGCTGGAATGGATTCAAGACGCACAGCTCAAAGAGCAGGTGACGAGGACCTGGGTGACAGCCTTCGAGCGGAGTCCGCTCCAGCCCAAGGACCTGGAGGAGATTCCCTTTACCCTTCTGGTACCGGATTGTCCTGCGACCTTCATGGAGCACAAGCGCTGTGTGGTCCATATCGCCAAGAAGAGCGCGGAAGCCATGGACGAGTTCCTGGGCCGAGGCCTCCCAATCGATATGGATACCGTCATCGCCGGGGCGATCCTGGCGGATGTGGGGAAGGTCCTGGAGTATGAGGTCGTGGATGGGAAGGCCGTCCAGAGCGCCCGTGGGCAGGCCCTTCGGCACCCCTTCACGGGCGTTGCGGTGGCTATGGAATGCGGGGTTCCCGACGAGGTGTGCCACATCATCGCCACCCACGCAGCCGAAGGCCACCTGGTGACCCGGACCACTGAAGCCTGGATCGTCCACCACGCGGATTTCATGAGCTTCGAGCCGTTCAAGACGCTGAAGAAGTAGCCGGAAAGGAACTCTGGGGTCCAACCCCTGGACATGCCGCCCGCCACCTTCCCTGGGCCTGTTGTGTGTCAGACGACCCACGAGGGGAAACGAGAGAGTAACAGATGAGCCAGACCGTCGTTGAGAAAATTGCCCAACTCCATATGACCGAAGGGCCGGATCGCCCGCTTCGGACCGGAGACGTCATCGGTCTCCGACCTCGCCATGTGATGACCCATGACAACACGGCTGCGGTCCTGACGAAGTTCCGATCCATGGGGGTTCCTTCCATCAAGGATCCCTCTCAGCCCGTCTTCACTCTCGACCACGACATCCAGAACACATCCGATACGAACCTGGCGAAGTACGCAGCGATCCAGGCCTTCGCCGAAGAGCAGGGCGTGGACTTCTATCCGGCGGGAACCGGAATCGGACATCAAACCATGGTATCCCAGGGGTACGTGGTCCCCGGATCCCTGGTGGTGGCTTCGGACTCCCACTCCAACATGTATGGGGCCATGGGCGCCCTTGGCACACCCGTTGTTCGGACCGATGCTGCCGGGATCTGGGCCACAGGTGAGTTCTGGTGGCAGATTCCCCGGACCGTGCAGGTGGTGCTCTCAGGAGAGCTTCCCCCCGGTGCCACTGGAAAGGATCTGATCATCACCCTGTGTGGCCTGTACAACCAAGGGGAGGTGCTGAACGCCGCCGTGGAGTTTTCCGGGCCTGGCGTGGCGACCCTCTCCATGGACGCCCGGTTCTCCATCTCCAACATGACCACCGAGTGGGGGGCTTTGGTGGGGTGGTTTCCTGCCGACGCTACTACCCTTTCCTACCTCCAGGATCGGAAGGACCGGCTGGAGGCCCGGGGCATTCACCGGTTGGCCGAGGAGGATCTGAAGCGGTGGGAGGCTGATCCGGTCCGGCCCGACCGGGATGCGGCCTACGCTGGGCGCATTCGTTTGGACCTGTCCCAGATCAGCCCTCACGTCTCGGGACCTGACTCGGTGCAGGTAATGAGTTCTGTTGCCGAGCTGGGGGCCAAAGGAATCGAGGTCCACAAAGCCTACCTGGTTTCTTGCGTCAACTCCCGGCTGGAAGACCTGGAGGCCGCAGCCGCGGTCATCCGGGGAAATACCGTCGCCTCGGGAGTGGAGCTTTATGTGGCTGCCGCAAGCGCGGAGATCCAGGATGAGGCTCAAGAATCTGGGGCCTGGGGTGCTCTTCTCCAGGCTGGAGCCATCCCCCTTCCCCCGGGGTGTGGCCCCTGCATCGGTTTGGGCACCGGTCTCCTGGAGCCCGGAGAAGTCGGAATCAGCGCCACCAACCGCAACTTCAAGGGGCGGATGGGCTCCAGGGACGCCCAGGCTTACCTGGCCAGCCCCGAGGTTGTGGTGGCCTCCGCCATCGCCGGTAAGATCTCGGGCCCAGGCAAGGTGATGGACTCTTGCCCCGAACGGGACTACCACGCCTTCGATGCTCCTGTCCTGGAGGCCGAAACGGTCGATGTTCTCCCGGCCTTCCCGGCCTCGGGGACCCCTTAATCAAATCATAGCAGTCTAG
>CBDUAX010000513.1:0-3776 GCA_965365235.1 uncultured bacterium | reverse complement strand
CCCCGCCACCCCGGTGATCAGCTCCGCCGAGATCGACGAGGACATCACCATTGCTCCTACGACCTTCCAGGACAATCCGGTGGAGGCGCTTCCTCCTCCCCCCGAGCAAACCACCACCGTCGAGGTCTCAGCGGCACCCACCTTCACGCCGTTCACGGTTCGCCCAAGCGTAAAGAACCGAGCCGAACTTCAGCGTGCCATGGAACGGGAATACCCTCCCCTCCTGAGAGATGCAGGAATTGGAGGGAGGGTGGTCGTCCATTTCTACATCGACGAAGAGGGGATCGTCCGGAACTCGGTGTTGGCTGAGAGTTCCGGACAAAAGGCTCTTGACGAGGCCGCCCTCCGGATTGCCCCAATCATCATCTTCACCCCGGCCCTGAATCGCGACAAGCGCGTGCCAGTCTGGATCAAACTGCCCATCACTTTCACCATCATGTGACTCCCGGATCCGGGGCCTTGACCAGGCCCCGGACCATCATCCCGACCTCCCCCTTCCTGGCGGATCGGTACCGCGCCTTTCACTTTTGAGGCGCGGGCCTCGGGATCGTTGGGTGGCGGCGGAATGCTCGCTACGTATTCATTTTTCTTGCGTTGGGAGAGAAACCGGCCATGGACGGACTTTTCCAGGATCTGAGGTTGGCCCTGAGGGGATTCGTCCGCCGCCCTCTTTATCGGACCGTAGCGGTGGGGATCTTGGCCCTGGGCCTGGCGGCGGCCACTTCGGTCTTCACCTACCTGAACGGCTTCTACCGGCCGTTTCCAGGGGCAGATCCTGACGGGTTGGTTCAAATCTTCGGAGCAAGCGAGGATTCGCCCTACCTGAACATCTCCTTTCTGGACTATGAGGACTATGCCGAATCGGCGGGGGGGTTCGAGGGACTGGCGGCTGCCCAGGCCTACTACGCCGCCAGCGTACGCCACGAGGAGATGACGGAGGTCGCTTTCCTGGAGGCCGTCACGGGCGACTATTTTCGGGTTCTTGGGGTGGAGACCATCATCGGACGCCCTCTTTTGGCAGAGGATGACCGGCCGGAGGCGGACCCAGCGGCGGTGATATCCCATGAGTGGTGGCAGAGCCGTTGGGGTGGCGATACGGGTGTCCTGGGGACGACGCTTTTTCTGAACTACCGACCCTTCACCGTCGTCGGTGTAGCTCGCCCCGAGTTTGTGGGGTCCACCTCGGACAACCGGCCCCACGTGTGGATCCCCATCTCGCCCTTCCGCGATCGGTACGTGAGCTGGGACCGGATGGCCCAGAATCGGGATATTCCGCTGGTCCGGGTATACGGCCGATTGGGCTCGGGCCAGACCGAAGCCCAGGCGCAGGAGGAGTTGAGGCGGATCGCCCAAAACCTGGATCAGGCTTATCCGCGGCCCGAGTCCACCCGGGCGGTCCGGGTGCAATGGGCTACCTGGATCGATCCTCGGGCCCGCATGGCTGAGGCTTCCACCAATCGGATCCTGATCTTGGCCGCCGCTGGATTCCTCCTGTTGGTCTGTGCGAATGTGGCCAACCTTCTCCTCTCGGTATTCTCCGGTCGAAAACGTGAGGTCGCTCTCCAGGCAGCCCTGGGGGCCAGCCCTGGTCGGCTGTTCCGGAACCTCCTGACCGAGAACGTCTTGCTTTCCGTTCTGGCCGGGATTGTGGCTTTGGGTTTGGCCGTTCCCATCAGTGCGCGCCTGGGGTCCTATTTCGCTCGACCCAGCGTCTGGGGCGAGAATGTCTCCCGGGATTTCACCGTGGACCTCCGGGTTCTGATGTTCGCCTTTCTGGCCTCTCTCCTCACTGGGCTTCTGGCCGGAAGTCTGCCGGCCATTCGGGCCATGGGCCGGAATGTGATCGATGTGATCAAGACCGATTCCGCCGATGGCGGTGGGTCCAGGCGGGTGTTTGGCCGGAAGGGCCCCGGGGTCCGGGACCTCCTCGTCTCGATCCAGGTCGCCCTGTCGGTGGTGCTCCTGGTCGTGTCGGGTCTGGTGCTGCGGACGTTGGGTGCGGCCGGAGCCGAGGACCCCGGATTCAACTATGAACAGCTCATCGGGAGCCACGTTTCCACCAGCAGTACCAATCTCGAGGTCGAAGAGCGGGGCCAGTTTTTCCGGGACATGGAGTTGCGCATCGAAGAGGAGCCCTGGGTCGTATCCGCCACCGTATCCCAGAATGCCCCCCTCTCCGGCCACGGCTCCGTCAATCTCCGCCTCGAGGGACAAACGGAGCCGGTCCAGGCGCTGGTCTCCCGGGTCCACCAGGGGTTTTTCGAAAAACTCGACATCGAGGTTCTGGAGGGCCGGACCTTCGCTTCCTTCGACACCCTTGGAGCCGCCCCGGTGGCCGTACTGAATCGGCCAGCTGCGGAGTCGTTCTTCCCAGGCGGAAGCGCCGTGGCCGGAAGGATCTGGATGGAGGGGGCGGGAGGCCAGGATGTGGCGTACGAAGTAGCCGGGGTGGTGGGGGACGTGAAGGTTCGCGATTTTCTCAGCCCCGCTGAGCCCGCCATCTACCTCCACTACCGACAACATCCCTACCCCTCGGGGAGTGCGTTTCTGGTAACGACGGTGGGGCGACCGGATTTGTCCGTTCCGCTGCTCCAACGGTGGCTTCGGGAGTACGAACCCCACCTCGCCATCGTCAACTCCATCGCCTACCGGGACGTTGTGCGAGGAGCCTTATACACCCAGAGAATGAACGCCGAGATGTTCTCGGCACTGGCGGTGTTGGGTCTGATCCTGGCCGGAGTGGGGATCTTCAGCGTGGTGAGTCTATCCGTGGGTCTACGGACCCGGGAGATCGGGGTCCGGAAGGCCATCGGTGCCACCAGAGGGGACATCAACCAATTGGTGGTTCGGCAGGCACTGGGACCCGTGGTCGTGGGTCTGGTGGGAGGCTTGGGGGCCGCTTTCGGGGTCTCCCGGTTGATGCGCAGTCTTTTGTTCGGGGTCGAGCCTTCGGATCCGGTGGGCCTGGTGGCCGGCACAGGGGTCCTCCTCGTCACTGCAGCGGTGGCGGCGTACCTGCCTGCCCGACGTGCGGCCAGCGTCGACGCGAGCCGGGCTCTGAAAGCGGATTAGGTTGCTCCCCACCTCCGCGTCCGGGGCTCAGGGCCGAAGGTGGACCGGACTGCCGGATGGCTGGGCTGTGAGGGTGATCTGAGGTCGGAACAAACTGCCTCCAAAGTCTTATCTTTGAAGATGAGCCTCAGGCTGCGGTGCGCCGCCCCTTTCGATTGGTGAAGGATTGTCTCGATCCCTTCCGTATTCCAATAGCCAGAAAAGTGATGCTCGTCCCCGGACCGGGAGTGTTCGAATGACTCTAATGAAGGACCTTCTCCGCCGGCGTGTCCCACAGGTCATCGCCATCTACTTGGGCGGTTGCTGGGCCCTGGTGGAGTTCGTCGACTTCATCGCGGTCCGGTATGCCTTCTCTCCCCATCTTACCGACCTCGCGATTCTCCTCCCCATTTTGCTTCTACCCAGCGTAATCCTCGTCACCTACTTCCACGGGGTCCCAGGCAAGGACAACTGGGTGCTTGCGGAGAAGGTGGGAATTCCTATGAACCTTTTCGTCGCCGTGGGAGTTCTCTTCTTTTTTGTGCAGGGGAAGGATCTTGGGGCTACCACCACCACCGTCACCATTGTCGATGAGGACGGCGTCGAGACCGAGCGGGTCATCCCCAAGAGCGAGTTCCGACGACGAATCGCATTCTTCTTTTTCGATTCCGAGCCCTCGGATACGGCTGCAACTTGGCTCGAGTGGGGTCTCCCCAACGCCATCG
>CBDUAX010000512.1:0-3783 GCA_965365235.1 uncultured bacterium | reverse complement strand
CAGCCCCGGCGGTGAGGAGAACCGCCAACGAGGCCACCTTCGGAAGGCTCTGCCGGACCCACCCGGAAGATGCCCGTTGCTCCCGTGCCTTCCCGACAATCCGGTTCCGGGCCTCCGCCACAGGCGGATCGACATCCAGCAAGGCCAAGGCCTGGGTCAACCCCTCCCAGGATCGGTCCTGAGCTCCGGCCATTTCCCGGCACCGTTTGCACTCTGCCAGGTGGGCGTCCAAGTCGCTCTTTTCACCGGTCGCCTCCCCATCCAGCAAGGCGCGGATCATCCCTTCATCCGGATGTTCCATCCCCGTGTCTCTCCTTGGTGTATTCCGCTTCAAACCGCGCCATCGCCCGGGCCAGCAGGGTTCCTACGGAGGTCGAAGCGACATTCACTACTTTCGCGATCTCCTTGTAGCTGAACCCCTCCTGTCTGAGGAGGAGAACCTCCCGATCCCGAGGTGGCAGATCGTCCAATACGGCCCGGACCTTTCGAATCTCCTCGGACCTTTCATGGTCCAACTCAGGGCTTGGAACCGGGTCCGGAGGGGGTGACCCCGCAAGAATCCGGCGCCGTGTACTCACCTGGCGAGCCGCATCTCGAACGAGGTTGGTTGCAACCCTGAACATCCACACCCGAAGTCCTTTTGCCGGCCCCCTGGGCCCCCGATCCAACAGACGCACGAAAGCCTCCTGAGCCAGATCCTCGGCAGCATCGGGGTCCCCTGTCAGCCGGTGACAATACCGGAACAGAGGAGGGTAGACTTCATCGAAGAGCGAGTTGATATCCACCGAGTCCGCGAACCGATTAGGGTGCCTTCCCCGGGCCCCTCGAAGCGCCTCCGAGGCCTCCAGCTAGAAGAACGACTCGGGTGCGGTTTCTGTGACAGGCGGGGCCCGGTTGCTTAGATCGGTATACCCTTCCGGGGCAGGAAGGTTGGCCTGGGTAGGAACGAAGAAGACCCCGGAAGCCTATGCTCCCGGGGCCTTTCTCAAGTCGGTGGGTGACTACTCCGGCTTCTGAATATCGAAGCAGATCCGCCAGTTCGACATGTTCTCGGGGTCGGTGGAGCCTTCGTCCACGGGCTCATAGTGTCCGATCCAATCCGAAACACTCCCCGTGAACTCCCTTCGATAGGGGTCCAACTGGTCGTTGGCCGTGAGTTGGTCGAGCTCTTCACCCAGGAGCTCAATGACCATGTTGTCACCGGGGACACCGTCGAAGAGAATCTTGTTCATCTTCTCGAGGCGGTTCCACCCGGGCTTGTCCGAGAGGGGATAGTTCCCGTCCCCCTCTGGCATCCGTGTTTCCTGAACCTTCCCGCCCGATTCCACCTTCGACGTGAAGACGAACTCTCCTGTCTCCTTATAGAAGGGTTCCAGCTTGTCCAGGATCTGGATCCACCGGAGGACAACCTGGATGCGCTCACCTGCCTGGTCCGTCATCGTGCCGGGCTCCTTTTTGAAACCAAGATGTAGAGAATCACTGCGCGAACGTTAGGTCGAGCGGGTCGTTTTGTCCAGAATCCAGCCCCTTCCTTTCCTTCTTTTGCTACGATCCTTCCCCAACCACAGCAATCCGGTCCCCCTCCGGACTTACGGCGATCCGGCTGATTCCTGACACCCCAGCGGAGGACAGGTCGCCCCATTCCACCCACTCCCCGGCCCCCTCCGGGTTCCAGCGGAATAGCATCGAGCCTCGTCCGGCCAGGAGGAAACCTTCCGGGGTCCAGGCGTAGAACTCGTTCCCTTCCAGAAGGGGAGCCAGCGGCCTCACCGTTCCGGTACCGGGATCCAGCTCACGGATCTCGCCCGTCCCCCCCTCCATCCACTGGACGAAAGAAACGGTTCCACGCCCTGGGATCCTGTGGAGGGACCGTCCGATGTTCGTGGCGAACACCGTGCCCGGTCCCGGTCCTGGAGCGGCAATCTGGAGGGTAGCAGGCCTTCCCAGAACAAAAAGCGCCAATCGGTCCGCGTCGATCCAGGCGTGGTACCCCGCCGGCTGGACGTCCGGAACCAGGAGAGTGGGACCCGCTCCGTCCAGGTTGAACCGCCAAAGACGTTGGACAGAGTCCGCCTCGACGCGGATGACCGAGATCCCGTCCCCAGAGGGGAGGAGGGTGGCGGAATATTCGCTCTCCGGCGCCGTCCTGGTCAGGGCTTCGTTCCTCCGGTTCCTCAAATCGAAGCGGAAGATGTCCGCCTGTCCGAGGGCGTCGATGGAGGTGTACAGGAGGTACCGGCCCCCAGGCAGGAAGTGGGGTTGGTTGTCATACCCGGGGCGCTCCGTGGCCCTGGTCCCCCCACCGACATCCACACCGGAGGACTCCGCCAGAAGGGGGAATACCCAGATATCGGGTCCCGGCGGTGTCTGACCCCCGACTGGGGTGGTCAGGACCATTCCAGGGAGCAACAACGTCAGGGAAAAGAGCCAGGAGCGGGCTGTCGGCACGGGATTCCTCGATTCTTCAGTGGGGAAAAGCTCCGAACAGGGTGCTTCCCTCTGTCCCACTTGGCAAGACGCCGCTGAGATCCGGGTTGCCAGTTGGTTTCCACCGATGATAAGCTCACGCCGGTCTCTCCCGCCTTCCGCTAACTCGGGCCCCTGGGCCTGTTCAGCCCATCATATGGAGGGAAGAATGCTGCCGCTTTTCCGTCCGTCGCCTTCCATCGGTCTCCTTTGGTTTTCTTTTCTGTTGGGACTTCTTGCCGGTCCTCTGCACGGCCAGGCGGACTTCGCCCCTTCCGGCCGGTCGGCGCAGGTCGGTACGCCAACCACAGCCGCCCAATCCCCCGGTGTTTGGGCCCAACGAAGTCCTCTCCCCTTTTCCTATGACTTTCGTGCAGAGAATGCCCTTTCGAAGGAGATCGATCCGGAGCGTCCGGATCCCAGCGTGCTTAAAGAGGTGTTCGCGAAACGGCGGGCCCGGGTCCTGGAATCGATCCCTCAGGGCGGGATGGTCATCTTCAGCGTGGAATGGGTCCAACCGAGGCGGTTGGAATTCCAGGTCCCGGACTCGGACAACCATGATTTTATCTACCTCACGGGTCTGGAGGGATTGGAGAGTCTCAACTCGGCCCTCCTTCTTCTTCCCTCCAACGAAGGAGGGCCGACGCGAGAATGGGTGGTTCTCTTCACTTCGGAAGACCCGGATCGGATCCGGGCTCTGACCGGGATCGAGGACGTGCGCCCTTATGATGAGTTGGAGGAAAACCTCTCTGTGGCCATGACCGACTTCCGGGATTGGCGCATCACACAGATCCGTCGCTGGCCTCTCTCCGCGGCCCTCTCTCAGGCCTGGGGAAGGGATCACAAGGTCCTCTACCTCAACTATCCCCGGTTCTTCCGGTTGGGAATGCCGGAGCCGGAACGGCTCGAGATCTTCAGTCGGTTCCGGCGGTTCAGCCCGGAGATGGAGCTTCGGGACGCTGCCGATATCTTGGACCCGGTGCGCATGCTGCAAGATTCCTGGGCCCTGGCATGCCTTCGAAAGGCCGTAGAGATCACGGCGGAGGGGACGATGGAGGGGCTCCGTGCCGCTGCGCCGGGGATGACGGAGTCGGAGGTGATGGAGACGGTGGACTATGTGTATCGGTATCGGGGGGCCACGCTGGGCTTCCCGACTTCCGTACGTCGGCAACCACCCGAAGGACGGAAACCGGAACCTCACATGCCGGAGGGATTTATCCAGTACGTTTCCCGATCCGGCGGGGAAATCTTCACCTCGGATGATCTCCTCCATATCGATACGGGGGCTGCGTTTCGCCATTTTTCCGCCGACGTTCA
>CBDUAX010000511.1:0-3794 GCA_965365235.1 uncultured bacterium | reverse complement strand
ATCGGAGCTCCTTCTCTCGCCGAAAGCGGGATCATGACCCAACCGGGAAGAAAAAACCGCCCTGCCCGGCGGCGCCCCCAGCTCCAGAGGGGGATCATCATTCTCCCTTCGGCCTTCACCCTGGGAAATCTCTTTTTCGGGATCTTCGCACTGGTGACGGCCGCCCAGGGCGACCTCATCTGGGCGGCCTGGTATATCGTCTTCGCCTCGATTCTCGACTTTGCCGACGGGAGGGTCGCCCGGTTCACCAGGACCGGCTCCGACTTCGGGGCCGAGTTGGATTCTCTGGTGGACGCCATCTCCTTCGGTGTGGCTCCCGGGTTCATCATCTACCAACAGTTTCTGACGGAGACGGCATGGGGCTGGATCCTGGCCTTTGTGTATATCACCGCCGCGGTGGTCCGACTGGCCAGATTCAATGTGGAACAGGGCGGCGAGGCCAAGACTCACTTCCATGGCCTCCCCTCCCCCACTGCCGGGGTGATCCTTGCCACCTACTTCCCTTTCAGCCAGACGCCTTTTTTCCAGGCCCAGCTGGCCGATTTGCCCTGGCCTTCCATCATCGGCGTCACCACCGTCATCATCTCGGTATTGATGGTCAGCAACGTTCCCTATCCCATCATCCCCCGGCTGGGCTTCAAGACCCTGAGAAATACCGTGGGAACCATCTGGGTGGTCGGGGGCCTTTCCCTGGCCATCACCATCCCCCGCTACTACTTCTTCCCGGCCACCGTCCTCTACACGGCCTTCGGGCTCTTCAAGGCCATCCTCCTTGGCTTCATCGACCGCCTGCCGGAGCGGGACCCCCTCCTGGACGAGGAGGAGGACGAGGACGACCTGAACGGCCATGACCACGAGGAGGAGGGGGACGATCTGGAAGGAGAAGGAGACGAGGGGCTGGAGGTGGATGACAGCGCCGTCGAGGTGAGAGCGGTGGATTATCGAGATGTAGCCCCGGGCCGGTTCCGCCGGATGCGTGGCCGCCGAAAGAAAAAACAGGAAGGAACCGATTCAACGTGACGAACAGGGCAGAAACGATCCGGCTCCACCAACTGGACGAAGGTCCCAGAGACGAGTGTGGCGTCGTCGGGATCACGGGGGTGGAAGGGGCTGCGGAGATGGCCTTTCTCTCCCTTTATGCCCTTCAGCACCGGGGCCAGGAGTCAGCAGGGATCTGCGCCATGGAGGGGGGTGTCGCCCGTCTGCACAAACGCCTGGGTCTGGCGGCGGAGATCTTCGACGCCGATGTCCTGGAGCAGCTTCCGGGCAAGACCGCCGTGGGACATGTCCGATACTCCCCTGCCGGTGGCGGACAGTTGGCCAACGCCCAACCCATCATGGTCCGGTACGCCGAGGGGGACCTGACCATTGCCCACAACGGAAACCTCACCAACCACCATGATATCCGGAGGCGTCTGGTTCAGGAGGGGGCCATCTTCCAGACCGACTCCGACTCCGAGGTCATCATCCACCTCATTGCGCGGAGCCGAAGGGACACCATCGAGGGTCAGATCGACGACGCCCTCACCTACCTCGAAGGGGCGTTCTCTCTCATCATTGCGGTGAATGACACGCTGTTCGCGGTGCGGGACCCTCGCGGTTTCCGTCCCCTGGTCCTGGGGCGGAAGGACGGAGGTTTTGTCGTAGCGAGCGAGACCTGTGCCCTGGACATCATCGGAGGAGAGTTCGTCCGAGACGTCTACCCCGGTGAAGTTCTGAAGCTGGAGGGTGGGGAACTGACCCCCATGCGGCATCTTCAGCCTGCCCTCCAACAGGCGCCCTGCATCTTCGAGTTGGTCTATTTCGCCCGACCTGACTCCACCCTCTTCGGGGTCAGTGTGGACCGGTCGCGACGTGGCTTCGGAAGGCAACTGGCCCGGGAACACCCCGTTGAGGCCGACGCCGTCGTGGCCGTTCCCGACAGCGCCAACTCTGCCGCGCTGGGGTTCTCCGAAGAGAGTGGGATCCCATTCGAGCTCGGTCTGCTGAGGAATCACTATGTGGGCAGGACCTTCATTCGGCCCTCACAGGCGGATCGGGATTTCAGCGCTAGGGTGAAGTACGCCCCGGTCCGGGAGGCCCTGAAGGGAAAGAGGATCGTGGTGGTGGACGACTCCCTGGTCCGAGGCACCACCTCCGGGAGTCTGGTGAACATCCTCCGGGAAGCCGGAGCAGCCGAGGTCCATGTTCGAATCGCCAGCCCACCGGTCCGCTTCCCCTGCTACTACGGAATCGACATGCCCACGAAGGGGGAGCTCATGGCTTCCCGGTTCTCCGTGAAAGAGATCGAGAAGAAGCTGGGCGTCGATTCCCTGGGATACCTCTCCCTGGAGGGGATGGAGGGTGCCGCGACCCGGGCTGGGCCCTTCTGTAACGCCTGTTTTTCGGGGGACTATCCGTCTCCTCTGGTGGATATCGAAAAGGGCCTCCTCGATCCCGACGATACCGGATGTTGCTGATCCCACCCATCCAACGTATTGAACCATGCCCGCTGAGATTTCCTGGGAGCGCCTGAAAGCCCTCCCGAAAGCTGAGCTCCACGTCCACCTGGACGGGAGTCTCCGGCCCGAAACCATGTTGGATTTGGCTGGGGAACAGAGTGTCGTCCTCCCCGCTGAGGATCCGGCCTCCCTGGCCGATGCCATGCTGGCTGAAAGCTCGGAAGACCTGGAAGCCTATCTGGAGAAGTTCGGGATTACGCTCCCCCTCCTGCAGGAACCGGAGGCGCTGGAACGGGTGGCTTACGAGTTGGGGGAGGATTCGGCGGAGGAGAACATCCGCTACCTGGAGGTACGCTTCTCCCCCGTCCTGCACACGAAGGACGGCATGTCCCTGGAAGCCGCCGTGGAAGCCGTCCTGGGAGGTCTGGCCGCCGCGGAGAATCAGTTCCCCCTCCAAACCGGTCTGATTATCTGTGGGATGCGGCACCTGGACTCGGAGTCGTCTCTGGCCCTGGCCGAGCTGGCCGTCGCCTACAAAGACCGAGGCGTGGTGGCCTTCGATCTGGCGGGAGGAGAGTCGGGAAACCCGGCCAAGGGTCACAGCCCGGCGTGCAAATATGCCGCCGACAACAACCTGGCCATCACGATCCACGCCGGGGAGGGATTCGGCCCCGAGAGCATCTCCCAGGCCCTCCACCATTGCCACGCTCGGCGCATCGGCCACGGCACCCGCCTTCAGGAAGACCCGGCCCTGGAGGCGTTTGTGAACGACTTTCGGATTCCTCTGGAGGTCTGTCTCACGTCAAACGTGCAGACTGGGGTGGCCCCGACCTACAGCGAGCACCCCTTCCGTCGTTATTTCGATGCGGGGCTTGTGGTTACCCTCAACACCGACAACCGCCTCATGTCCGGCACCAGCCTCACCCGGGAGTACTGGCTGGCCCACGAGCACCTGGGGATGAGTTGGGAGGAGTTGGCCGAGGTGGCCCTCCTGGGATTCCAGGCCGCCTTCCTCCCCTATGCAGCGAAGGTCAATCTCCTTGAAGAAGTGGAAGAGGAGATCAGAGCCCAGGGGGAGTCGGAAGCTCCCAAGTAGTTTCGAGTCCAGTTGAATGGGGCCGTGGAGCCCGGCCCGGCCCCACCGCTCCGTAGTCCTCGTTCATCTCCCTCTCCCCCCCGAACTCAGACCCAAACCAACAAAGTGAAGCCCCCCACCCGGCGAACCGGGTGGGGGGCTTCTTCTCCTGCCGAGGCAGGAGGTTGTGAGTCAGACTACATCCCGTCGATGATGGTGATGTTGTTGGTCCCGACCGGATCCAGAAGGGCGGTACCGGTGCTGTGCTTCACGCCCAT
>CBDUAX010000510.1:0-3815 GCA_965365235.1 uncultured bacterium | reverse complement strand
GGAGACGATACGCTTCACGAAGAGCTTTCGGAGATCGGCGCTCGCCTGAAACCGGGGGAATCCGGCCTTCTGGCTCTGGACTGGAACAACGGGAACCGGACAATCCTTGTGGACCCCCGCCTCACGGGTCTCCTCCTGGGACAGACTCTTTTTACCAGCCGGGCCCAGATTTACCGGGCCCTGATAGAAGCCACAGCCTTCGGGGCCCGGGCCATTGTGGAAAGACTCATCGCCTACGGCGTGCCGGTTGAGCGCGTGGTGAACTGCGGAGGAATCGCGGAGAAGAACGATCTATTCATGCAGATCTATGCCGATGTTCTGGGCCGCCCAATGCTCATCGCCGGATCCCCTCAGGCGCCGGCCCTGGGGTCCGCCATCTCAGCAGCCGTGGCCGCTGGCTCGAGGGCCGGTGGGTTTGACACCTTCGAGGAGGCCCAGGCCGCCATGACCTCTCTCAAGGAAAAGAGGTTCCGGCCAAACCCGGAAGCCACAGCCGTCTACGATGAGCTCTTCAATATGTACATGGAGCTCCACGACGCTTTCGGGGGTGTGTCGGACGCCCTAAGAGACCTCCCCACCATGATGAAGCGTCTTATTGCCCTCAGGAACCGGGTGATGGGGAGTGAGGGAGCATGAGCCGCGCTCTCGAGGGTCTCAGGGAGGAGGTGTATACGGCGAATCTGAAGCTGGTGGAGGCCGGTCTGGTCACGGACACCTTCGGGAATGTTTCCGGCGTGGACCGTGAGGCGGGGCTCATCCTCATCAAGCCCAGCGGCATCCCGTACGCCGATCTCAGCCCTGCCAACATGGTTCCGGTTTCGTTGGAGGCCGGGGAGCCCATGGGCGGGAGCCTCCAGCCCTCGTCCGACACGCCGACCCACCTGGAGATCTACCGGGCTTTTCCTTGTGGAGGAATCGCCCACACTCACTCCGAGGCCGCCACCACCCTGGCCCAAGCCCGGCTCCCGGTTCGGTGCCTCGGGACAACCCACGCCGATTATTTCCGCGGGGATGTCCCTGTCACCCGAGAACTGACCCCGGAGGAGATCGGGATTGGATACGAGACGAACACGGGGCTCGTCATCGTGGAGGCATTCCGGGAGGGGGGCCTGGAACCCATGGACATTCCCGCCGCCCTCGTGGCGAACCATGGACCCTTCACCTGGGGGCGGGACCCGAGGGAGGCGGTGAAACATTCAGTCATACTTGAGTATGTGGCACGGATGGACTGCACCCTGAGAGCCTTCCCGGGCGCCCCGGCCAGGCCCTCCACCGCCCTCGTCGAAAAGCACTTTCTCAGGAAGCACGGTCGGGACGCATACTATGGACAACAATGATCACCAAGCCCCTGGAGCCGTCCTCTGGGACCTGGACGGCACCTTGGCCGACTCCAGGCAGTTCCACTGGCGAGCCTGGCAGAAGGCAATGGGGGACGAGGAGATGACCGTCACCGAGGCTCAATTCGCCGCCAGTTTCGGGCAGAGGAACGATGCGATTCTTGGGGAATGGCTGGGCCCCACTCCCGATCTCCATCAGATCCGCCGTATCGGAGAGGCGAAGGAAGCCTATTACCGGGAATTGGTCCGCTTGGAGGGTGTCGACCCCCTCCCCGGGGCCATGGAGTGGGTGCAGCGGCTCCACGAAGGCGGATGGCGGCAGGCCATCGCCTCCTCCGCCCCGAGAAAAAACGTTGAAGTCATGCACGCCGTCCTGGGATTTTCGGGGCTCATCCAGGTCCTGGTGGGAGCCGAGGACGTGCAGAGGGGAAAACCGGACCCGGAGGTCTTCCTCGAGGCGGCCCGGCAGCTGGGGGTTCCACCGGGGAGATGCGTCGTGGTGGAAGACGCGGACGCCGGAGTCCAGGCCGCGCACAGGGGCGGAATGGTCGCCATCGGGGTGGGTGGGGGTGGAGTTGGGGCCGCAGAGCTTGTCGTCCATCAGTTGAGCGAACTTCCCCCTGACGCCTTCGAAGCCCTCCTGAGGGGTCGGGAGTGACTGACCCGAACGTACGCGCAGGAGCTGCTGAGCCCGGGGAGCCGCGCCGAACGGAAGGTACGCCCCAATCCCAAGAACCCTGAGTCCCTTTGATTTCGGGAGGTGACCCCGTGTCCTCTGACCAAGCCAACGGCCGTTTGCCGGACCGACGGGAATTTCTGAAAACCACCGGCGCAATCACCGCTGGCACCGCCCTTTTCCCCTACCTGGGCTGCGTGCCGGGGTTCGGAGGGGCTGAGGAGGCCAGGGCCGCGGCCGAAGCCGGTTGGGTGGTCAGGCCGTTTCCCCTGGACCGTGTTTGCCTCGGGGAGAGCATCTTCCGGGAGAAACGGGATCGAATGCTCAACTATGCCCGGAACTACGGGAGCGGGGAGGACATCTACGCCGGGCCCGACCGACTCCTGAGTATCTTCAAGGCCAACGCCGGTTTGGATACAAAGGGAGCGGAACCGGTGGGGAGTTGGGAGAACGCCACCGGTTACCTTCGGGGCCACTACGCCGGGCACTTCATGAGCATGCTGGCACAAGCCTACTCCGGCACCGGCGATGAGGTCTTCAAGGCCAAGCTGGATTATATGGTGGCAGCGCTGGCCGAATGCCAGGAGGCCCTCGGCGCCGCCGCACAGATCCCTACTCCCAGAGTGGATGGACGCTACGGCACGGCGCTGAACCTGTCCGGGTCCCCCATCGGTCTGGCGGAACATGTTCGCCTGCCCCGGGGGATTGTCAGCGGTCTAACCGATTTCACGATCGCGTTCTGGATCAAACCCGAGACCTATGACCGTGAGGCAGTCTCGGACCCTCGTCGGGATACGGTGGAGCTCACCAACCGGTCTGCGGTCTTCAGCTTTGGTAGCCCCAACCCGGAATTCTCCGAGCCCCCTCTGGCCCATATGTACTTCACGGTGCGGGTCTCAGACGAACAACCCGTGCCCCGGTTTGCCATCACGACCTCCGGAGAGGAGGGAGAGGAGCGCCTTGACGGGATCGAGCCGCTGCCCATTGGGAACTGGACCCACATTGCCGTTACAAAGTCGGGGGAGAAGGGAGCCCTCTTCGTCAACGGGGTGTTGGTGGCCGAGGAGCCTGACCTGGCACTGAGCCCGTCGGACTTGGGATCGACACCGGACAACTGGCTCGGTCGGCACCAGTTCCCACAACGCAATGTTTCGTACCTGAACGCGGCGCTGGACGAGTTTCAGATCTACGGGCGGGCTCTGGATGGCGAAGAGATCCTCGCCTTGCAGGATCGTGCCGAAGGGATCTCTGGCGGGCCCGATGTGGCCTGGTACCGATTCGACGAAGCCGATGGACCTACCGCGGAGGATTCCACTGGAAATGGCCGTGACGGCACCGTCATCGCCCCGACCGATGGCCGGCGGCACCCTGGATTCCTATCTGCCTATCCCGAAACCCAATTCATCCGGTTGGAGGAATTTGCCCGGTACGGGGGAAGCCAGGGGATCTGGGCCCCCTACTACACCCTCCACAAGATCATGGCGGGACTCATCGACGCCCACGTCCACACAGGGAACGGGCAGGCCCTGGAGGTACTCACGGGGATCGGCGACTGGGTCCATAGCCGCCTGGCCCACCTTCCCCAGGAACAGCTGGACAGGATGTGGGACATCTACATCGCCGGTGAGTATGGCGGTGTCAACGAGAGCTTGGCCCACCTTCACGCCCTTCGTCCGGAGAAGGAAGAGTACCTGGAGGCGGCCCGGTGCTTCGACAACAGGAACCTTTTCCCCCCCACTGTCCGAAACGAGGACGTCCTGGAGGGGCGCCACGCCAACCAGCACATCCCCCAGTTCACCGGC
>CBDUAX010000509.1:0-3831 GCA_965365235.1 uncultured bacterium | reverse complement strand
TCCCCACCTTCTACTACCTAAGGCGCTCTTCTCTCTACCCTTGTTGTCAAAAAGCAGGGCTCACTCCGCCTCTCCAGAAGAGAGGAAAAACGGTTCAAAAAACACCGAATGAGTGAAGCTCTTAAAGGTATATCTGCCTTCCGGTCCAGTCAATGCGCCCGAGTCCGGGAATCCAGCCCATGCCTGCCCTCAGATCGGTTGACTGCACCCCGTCCATCTCGAGGCCAATCCTCTCTACCCGGGAAGACGAGCGGAGGGGGGGATCGGAACCCCGAAAGCCCCTTGGGGGAGGATGGAGGAGGGGAGTTTCCTTGGCTGCCCATTGGCCCAGGGACCCGGCCTCCATATAGTTTCCTGGTTTCAGGACGAAAATGGATATGGAGTCACCTCTATGCCCTCGAATCCAACACCCAGCCTCCGGAAACAAATCCAAGTGATCCGAATTCTATTGCTGGCGGCATTCATCTTCGGGTCACAGGGGTGTAGCGACGACTCGACGGCCCCAGAGACCGGGGAGGACGTGACGGTGGAGGGTGTCCTTTCCGACCCGGATGGCGTGCCCCAAGAAGGTCTTTTTTCCCATATCGTCTATGGGCCCCCGGCTGCTCCCATCGGTGTGGCCAGCAACGAGACGGATCCCCAGGGACAGTTTTCCGTTTCAGGGAAGGTCCCGCCAGACCAGTGCCATGCGGTTCAACTCTGGATCCTGGAAACCGGGACGTTCAGCGCTGCAGCTACCCGACTTGCTCGGGAAACGGTAGGGAAATGCGGTTCCAGCACCCTGAATATCGAAATCGAGGGTGCGGGCCCGGTGAGCAAATGAGCCCCCGAGCCGAACACCTCCCGGCCCCCGGCGGGCCGAAGGGTGAAAGCAGCTTTGTGTTCTTTCGTAAAACAGTTGTCGGGAAGGTCGGACCTTGATTCCGGGCCGAGGGTAGTCCATCGTCGCGGGTCTGGTCTTTGAGCCCTTTGCGGGTTGGCTTTTCTCGACCCCCTTTTTCGTGCCCATGGAGGGCCAATGTCTCCTCGTTTTTCTCGAACCGTCCTGTTCACTGCGGTGGCTATGATCGCGGCCCCCACAGGGGTCGAAGCGCAGCTGTCTTCCTGGAACGTCAGGGTCTTCCCCGAGGGCGGCTACCTCTTCCATATGCGGAACCTGGGAAAGAACTCCGTCGCCCTCATCGAACAATCCACTCTCCAGACCGTCGCCGACCTGAGAAACAGCCCCATCATCGGGGGGGGCGTTGAGATGGCC
Source organism: uncultured bacterium (assembly GCA_965365235.1). GTDB lineage: Bacteria > Gemmatimonadota > Gemmatimonadetes > Longimicrobiales > Gaopeijiaceae > CBDUAX01. Next base: position 2,576 of record CBDUAX010000509.1, on the reverse strand, counting down.
AATCCTGATCGGTCTCTCCGCTTCCAAGCCCGGGTTCATTCGACTCTCGGGGCTGAAGCCCGGGGCCTCCTGGGGATCTGCCAGGCGGAGAGAGTAGTTCAACAGGGCGAGGGCTTCTGCCAAGTGGAAGAGGTGGTGGATGCCAGCCTCCTGGACGCAAGTGTGGAGATGGTTCTAGCGGGGAAAAACCCGGAGCGATTGGTACGGCCATTGTTTTCGGTGGGGTTGGGACTTCGGAAGCACGACTTCGACAACGATCCGTCGGTGTGTAACCGATGGACCGATGAGGACCTGCAGGAAGTCTGCTCCCGGTCCCGAGAGATATTCGAAAACCCTAGCACGGATCCGCTCTTGGCCTTCGGATTCGGGATCGAGACGGCTCGCGACCCCTTCTCGGCCTTCGTCCACCTCCGGACCTACGCTGGCCAGTACAGCGGCGGGGGCGGGATCACCGACGGAGAAGTCCACATCGACCTGGCCCTCACCGGTGGGTTTACTCTCCGGGTCCGGTGATCGCTACGGGAATAATCTCCTAACGGGAGACGTTCGACTTTGGTGCGTGTTCTTGCAGCCGGTGCGGCTTTGGTTCTTCAGGCCACTCTGACCTCCTCTGCTCTTGCAGAGGCCGTCCAAGACGCTTCGCCCAACACCCCTCGGGCGGAACTGGCCCCTGACAGCGTTTTCCAAGAAGGTCTGCGCCTGCTGGAGGAGAATCAAAGGGAGGAAGCGCTGAACCTCTGGGAAGATGCCAGCGAAGATCCCACCGTCAACCCGGATCCTCGTGTCGGGATCGCGTTCCTGGAAACCGTCGTGGAAGAGGAGGACGAAGGGCGCTACGATCTTGCTTTTCAGGTATTTCTCTGGGGGTTATCGGGAGTAGATCCGAACCCTTTTCGGTCGACGGTGTTAGAGGAATTGGACCGCATTCTCCCGATCCTGAATGAGGAAGAGACACCCCGCTGGACTGCCCTGAAGGACTCCAGCACGGTGACCATTGCTCGTGAGCTGCGGGGGTTCTGGATCCAGAAGGACCCAACCCCCACCACACCCCTCAACGAGCGGCTCATCGAACACTGGCAACGCATTCTCTTCGCCAGAGCCAACTACAGGTACTCTATTGACCCCCCCTACGGAACCGATGATCGAGGGATCATCTATGTCAAGTATGGTGCCCCAGGGCGGGAAAAATCGGGCTTTCTCGGGGCAGCGGAGGTGGAGCTCCTGGTCCGAGTCCCAAACGACCCTACGGCTCGGGAGGCCATGCGGCGATACGACTCGAGTCCCCAGTATGAGGTCTGGGTATACGACGACCTGAACCCGTCCGACTTCGTGCAGTTTCTCTTTGGGAATGAAGGAGGGAAGGGACGGTTCCGGCTGGTGGATGGGGTCCGTGACCTCATCCCCACCGAAGCCTGGTCCCAGGCTTCGGCCCGCTATACCCCGGGGAAGGTACCGGTCGCCCACTACCTGGAGCTCTTCTATTACCAGGACCTCTCCGCCCTGGGCGGGCGCTTTGCCCGCCGGTTCTCCGAGTTGGACGAGGTCTGGAACCTTTACACCCACCGGAGAAACCCCGCCAGCGGTGGAGTTCCGGCCCCCAGCCAGAACACGCTGCGGGCCTACTCCTACCGATACGACATGCAAGACCGGTCGGACCCCGAGTCTCCTCCTACTGTGGCCGTCGTCTCGGCGTACGAAGGTGGCGAACGAGAGGAGATCGTAGTTCAGGCGGTTCGGACACTCCAGGAGAATGAACCCAGACTGGTGATCACAGCCCTTTCGGCCTCACGCCTGGGGGTTCGCGATCGATCCGGCCTGCGGCGTCAACGTCTGGAAGCTGAAGGGTTCGAGATGAGCCATACCCTCATCGTCCGGGACAGCCTGCACCGGGAGGTTGGACGCCTGACGGAGCGGGCCACCTCTGCCCAGGGTGACGTCTCGACCTTCTTCCTCCGCCACCCGGAGGAGGCCATCAACCTCACGGTAACCGGTGAGACGCGACGAGGGGTGGATGAGGAGGACTCCGAGCCTCAGATTGGCCCCCCCTACCCCGGGCAGGCCCACCTCAGACCCCTGGCCCCCTTGAACACCGACCCGGATCACCTGGAGGTCAGCGATCTGGCCACCGGCGTCCGGATCCCGGAAGCCCTAGACGTTTCAGGGTTCCTCTTCCCACTCCTTCCCACACCGAAGATCTGGTTGGAGGACCCTCTACTGGTCTATCTGGAGGTCTACCACCTTGCTCTGGACGCATTGGGGACGGGGCGTTTCCGTGCGGACTTCCGGATCGTACCGCTCCGGGATGACGGTACGGACGACACGGCCCGGAGTCCCGTAACGCTCAGCGTCGACCTGGAATCGGAAGGCCCCACCTTCGGCCGCTCCTTCTTCATCAACCTCTACGACCAGGAGCTGGGCTACTACCGGGTGGAGGTGGAGGTGACGGACCTTCTCCGGGGTGAGACTCGATCGAGGACCGCCCAACTGGAAATCATGGGGTAGACCGGGGACAGTTCCTCTCAAGATCCGTCCCGGGGTATTCCCCGGCAAGGCGGGCAAAAAAAGAAACGGCGGGG
>CBDUAX010000508.1:0-3851 GCA_965365235.1 uncultured bacterium | reverse complement strand
AGCCGTGGTCTTGCTGGAGGTTCGCGCCTCCAGGAGACCGCCGTAGAAGGCGGCATCGTCAACTTCCAGATCACCCTCACGGGTGCCGAGAGAGCCGCCGATCCTCCACCCCGAATAGGGCATGATGCGGATCCCCTGGCCTTCGATGGGCTCGGGCATCCCGAAGGAGACCATTAGGACGATCAGGGGAAAAAGTAGCTGCCGAAAAAGAACTTTGGAATTCAAGATGATCTCCACGTAGGGGTGGTTGGTAACGTTTTCTAGCGTACCCGCGTAGATAACTCGAGTTGCCGACCTCCTCTGAGGACGGTCACGGTCAGGAGACTCCCTTCCGCAAGGGAGGCCACGGCCCTTCCGATGGCCTCCAGCCCTTCGAGCTTGGCTCCCACCTGAAGGCCCAGGACTGCAAGAATGATATCCCCGCCGATGAGGATCTCTTCCTCGGCGATGGTCATGGGGATCGTGCTTGGGAGGAGCCCAAGGGATTCGGCCATGGATCCGATGGCCACACTCTGGACGAGGATTCCGCCCCCCGGGGGAGGCACATTGAGGAGTGTCGCCAGGACCCCGGTGATGGGTTTGGCTTCCAGGCCAGTCCACGCCGAGGGGGTCTCGAAGAGGATTTGTTGGGCCGAGTTCGAAGCCACCGCGAACCCAAGACCCATCGAGCCGCCAGATAGGGTAAGGATGTGGCTCACGATTCCAACGATCTCACCGGCCATGTTGAACATCGGCCCCCCGGAATTTCCGGGGTTGATGGCCGCGTCAGTCTGGAGGAACTCCACTTCGGAAGTCCCGAACAGAAGCCCCGGCACGGATCGACGGGCGCTGACATGGCCTACCGTCAGGGTATGGCTTTCCCCCAAAGGGGCCCCGACCACAAAGACAGGGTCACCGACACTCATCAGGTCGGAGTCACCCACTCTAAGCGGGGGGACCGTAGCCGGCTCCTCTAGCCGAAGTAGCGCCACGTCGTGGGTCACCTTCGAAGCTTCCACGGTGGCACGGACTTCTCTGCCAGATGGGAACTCCACAATGACCTGGTTGGCGGCCTGGACCACGTGGGCTGCGGTGAGGACTTCGGTAGGCGAGATCAACACCCCGGACCCGGTGGCGGATACGCTCACCGGCGCCATGATGGACATGAGTGGATATTCCGTCTCGGTCGTGTGGACCACTACGACGGCGTCCCGCACGTCTCGAAAGACCTCACTCACGCTTTGCCCGTTGGCCGGCACGGACCAACTACTGGACCATGTGAGCAGAAGTAGTGCAACCAGGGACCCTCGCATCCGTATCTCCGTGCGGGAAAACTCACTATCAGGGTTCGGTGTCCTCCCATCCAGTTGGGGGCCCGAATCTATTAGTATATCGCCTAGGACGTTTGAGCTAAAATCTATCATAACCGGAAACCCCGACCCGGTGCCCGGGTATTGTGCGTTGGAATCGGCAGGCCGGGGTTGGACTAGGCACAGCCCGGTGGACCCCCTCGGACAAGACAATCGAACTCTAGTGATGAAGCACCACCGCGAGGAAACCATGAACTATCTTCGAATTCGTCGGATTCTCCTTACCCTTGGCGCGTTGGCAGTGGCAGCTTTTTATGGCGGCCTGGACACCCTGGTCGGGCAGGAGACAGCTGGGGAACCCTTTACCATCACCGGTATCGTTCAGGATGCATCAGACAACACTCCTCTTCAGTACGCGGTGGTGGGCATCCCGGAGCTCGAGGCTTGGGCCCTCTCAGACGCGAGCGGATCCTATTCGCTAGAGGTCCCCGGTACGGGCATCTTCCGGTTCCTGGTGGTGAAGCGGGGGTACTACTTCGCGGACCAGGCCGTGACCTTCGCGGGCCCGGATGAGCTGGACGTCCTGCTGGAGAAGGAGGAGGACGACACGCAGGTGGGCCCAGGGCGTTTGGTGGGACGAGTCATGAATGTGGACAACGGCAGGCCGATTCGCGATGCCATCGTTCGGCTCTCCCCCACCGGGCAGGAGGCAGAGACGGACCGGCAGGGCCGGTTCTTGATCAACGACGTGTCGGCAGGTGCGTTGTTGCTTCAGGTCGAGAAAGACGATTTCGAGTCGATGACCGATACGCTTGCAGCCTTCCCGGGGGTCACCCTGGCCCTGGACATCGGGATGACGGAGGAGGGGAATGAAGAAGCCGGAGTCACCGCCGAAGCCTGGCCCCGGTACCTGGAGTCGGTTGGCTTCTACCGAAGAGCCGAATCGGGCCGTGGAGATCGTTTCGGCGCCCTGTATCTGGGGGAACGGGGAGGGAGTCGCCTCTCGGACATCCTGGAAAGGCTGCCCGGCGTCGAGGCACCCCGGATTCGCGGAAGGACGGCTCTCACCGTTCGCTCCCAGTTCGAAGGAGACCGCCGGTGCGTGCTGGGAACCTATGTGGACAACATGGAAATGCACGGCTTCGACATCGACACCTACCCCGTTGATTGGATCCAGGCCCTCGAGGTCTACGAGGGTAGCGAGATCCCACCCCAGTACAACCACTCTTGCGGGGTCGTCCTGATCTGGAGCCGGCGCTGAGCCACTGGGGCCCCTTGCCGGCTGAACCACTGGGCCTCCTCACCGAAAGGCGATTCGGAAAACCCTCGGTTGGTGATCCGAGCCGTATGAGTCTGCAAAGACCCGGTAGGAAGCCGGCACGAAGTTGAACCGGCCTTCCCGGTCGGCCCGAAAGAAGAGGTGGTCGGCCGGGAAGGGTCCCCGGGTGGTTTGGGTGGTGAGGGGGGGTGAATCGGGATGGCTCCGATTCATAACCTTCAGGGAGGCGTCACGGGAGGACCAGGTATTGAAGTCCCCGCCCACCACCGACGGACCGATGGACCATCCTCTGGCTTCCAAAGCCTCCAGTAGCCCCTCTGCCTGTCGTTCACGGGTCCGGTTTCCAGTTTTCAGCGTCCTGAACAGGGTCGACGCCAGGTCCAGGTGGACCGAGACCGCCACCAGGCTGGTGGGTGCCCCGGCGCGGGGCACCTGAAGTTCTGCCCCAACCGCGACCTTTCGTCCAGCCTCGAAGGGGAGCTCCACCGCAAGGACGCTCCTGAGGGGTAGGGTGCTCAGAATCGCGTTCCCCTTATCCTCCCCCCGAGATCCATCGCTGTCAGTTCCATTCCGGGCCGATGGGACATACGCCAACGCCAGCCCGCATGCTTCCGCCACACCCAGGATGTCGAGGGCTTCAGGCCCCCGGCTTGTTGGCTCGATCTTCCAGGGGACCGGTGCATCTTCCGGCACCTGCGGTACCAGCGTGGACCGGCGGAAAACCTCCTGGAGGAGGAGAACAAAGGGTTCGAACTCGGGACGCAAGACGGGGCCGTCCGCAGTGCACACCAACCCCAACTCAGCGTCCAGAAACTCCACCAGCTCCCCACCCCCCATCCACACGTTCCAGGCCACGAAGCTTAGCGTGTCCCCGGGGGGCGAGAGGAGGGATGGATGAGGTTGCTCCACGATGGCCGGGGGCCCCACGGCCTCACACCACGCTGAGTGGGTTCGCTGATCTTCCCGGGAGGTGTGGCCGTACCAGGTGACCTCCGGGCCCTGGCCCCGGTCCACACCAGAGGGGCTGAACCGGACCTCGGATCGGAAGGGGTAGGCCGGGCACCATCCCGCGGGGCCGATCCGGACCATCTGGTGCTGGATGGCGCACCCGGTCAGAACCAGGATTCCGGCGGCCGGCGCCCATGCCCTCTGGAGTCGGCCAGTAGAGAACATGGTGCCCATCTCAGAACGGCGCGTTCATGGAGAGGCTCACCACGATGGGCCGGCTTTCCTCGGAGGCCTCCAGGGCGAAGTCGAGTGCGATCCTGTCCGTCAGACCGGGG
>CBDUAX010000507.1:0-3851 GCA_965365235.1 uncultured bacterium | reverse complement strand
AGAGAAGGCCGTAGATCTCTACGATCTCTTGCAGCGGTATTCACTGCTCAGCTTCCTTGCAGACGCAGAGTATGGCTCCGCCACATATGTCGAAATAAGTGAACCTGCGAGATTGGAGGTGAGGGTCTCGACTACGGGTCTGTTGGTCCGGGAGATCCCCCTGCGGTAACCTGATCGGTCTAACGGTTTGCGTTTCTGCTGCGGTGCAGGATGTGTGTGGCCGTCCGGAAACTCAAGGGAGGTGCCCTTGATGCTTGCACCGTCGGCAGCAAACGCGTGTTAGGAAGCTCCCTCGGGATCACTCCTCTCTGAGTACCGCGACAGGGTCCACGGCCAGAAGTCTCCGGCCGGGGATGTAGCTGGCGAGGGCGCAGATACCAAAGAATAGTGCCGCCACACCTGCATAGGTAAAGAGGTCGAAACTCCCCACCCCAAAGAGAAAGGCAGCTAGGACCGGACCCATCCAGAAGGCTCCAAGGAGCCCGCCGGCGATACCTAGTGATCCGGCCATCAGTGCCTCACCCACCACTCGCCCCAGGAGGGTGGAATTCTCGGCCCCGAGGGCTTTTCGTATCCCGACTTCTCGAGTCCGGTGAGCTACATGCCGAGCCGTGACCCCCATGATCCCCACGATAGCCAGGACCGTTGCAAGCATGGCGAAAACGCTCATGAGGAAGGCTCTGTAATTCTCCTCGGCCGCCGAGTCGTCGATCTTCCCCTCCAGCAGGCTGGCATCGGAGATGGCGAGTTCCTCATCCACCCTCCAAACGGCTTCTCTCATTGCAGGAAGCACACCGCTTCCCAAGCCGCCGGTGCGAACCACGAATCTCAGGTTTGACCGAGTGTGTTGGGCAAAGGGCACATAGAAGCTGAGAACGCCCTCATCATGAAGGCTGCCCTCTTTTACATCGCCGGCGACTCCTACCACCATAACGGTGCCCATGGGGTAAAACATCTCCTGCCCCACGGGTGAACGATCTCCCCAAAGTCCCTTGGCTAGAGATTCGCTCACCACCATGACTGGGGGAGCCTCGGCATCATCAGAAGAGAGGAGGCCTCGGCCCTCGAGGATGGGGACTCCCATGAACTCCAGGTGACCCGGGGCCACATGATAACCTCCGGGCATGAGGTAGGTTGTGTCTTCCTGATGTAGACGGCTGCCCCATCCTGACGCGCTTCCGAAAAAGGGGATGGTGTTGCTCGCGCTGACGCCTCTGATCCCGGGGATGGACTCCATCTCCAGAAGTACCTCATTCATGAAAGCAACTTGGGCCTCCGGATTCTCGTATCGCACGGCCGGGAGCCTCACCTTGACACTGGCCACCTCCTCGGGATTGAACCCCAAGGGAACGTCCAGGAGCTGAGACAGACTCTGAACCAGGAGGCCACTGGCCACCACCAACATGACCGTGAGGCCGATTTCCCCGGTCAAGACCCAACGCCCCAGGCCGGCTCTCCGTCGTGACCCGCCCCGGCTACCGGATCGAAGTGTGGTGCCCACTGCCTCCCGGGCTGTGATAAAGGCCGGGGCAATTCCGAACAGAACTCCGGAAAGGGTTCCCATCAGAGCGGCAAAGGCCAGGACCGAGAGATTCACCTGAACCAGGTCGATTCGAGGCATGGGAGGGGCCATGGTCACCAGGGCCCTCGTGCCTGCCACAGCCAACAGCGCACCGAGGGCGCTTCCGGTCAGGGCCAAAACCAGGCTTTCCGTCATGAGTTGCCGGACGATCCTGGACCGTTGGGCCCCGATCGCCGCACGAGTTGCCATCTCGTGGGCCCTCCCCTGCATCTCTCCCAGAGAGAGGGTCGCCACATTCCCGCAGGCTACCAGAAGAAGGATTCCGGTTGCGCCCAGGAGTAGGAGAAGGGGCGAACCAAGTCCTCGAACTTCCTCTTCCATCCGGGGATGGATCATCGATCGAACCGTGCCCCAGTCCCAGTTTTCGTTCAGGATCACGGTGGTCTCGGCACTGGCGTGGGCCATGTTTACATCGGGAGCCAGCCGACCCACGGCCTCCCACATACTTGACCCAAAGACAGGTGCCCACTCCGGAGCACCCACTGGGACCCAGAAATCCCTTGGGCTGGGAGTCTCGGCCCTCACCAAGGATGAGCTGAGCCATTGCATGCGGAAACCCGGGGGAAGGACCCCGACGATAGTGTGAGCGTAGTTGTTCAAGACCACCGTCTCACCCAGGATTCCCATATTCCGGGCGTAACGACTCACCCAGTTTTCGTAGCTCAAGACCGCCACCTGGGCCAGAGCGCCGGCCTCCCCTCCCTCTTCTTCCGGGAGAAACCAACGGCCCAAAACCGGAGTCACGCCCAGCACGGGAAGAAGGGATGCAGTAGCAGCGCCCACGTTCACCAGCTCCGGTCGCGGCCCTCCGGAAAGAGTGCTTTCTCCCCAGGCGGAGGCGTAGACGGCTACGTTCTCAAAGGCCGTACTCTCCTCCTTGAGGGCTTCATATTGGACAAATTGAAGCCGCGTTTCTCCGGCTTCCGTGTAGCCCTCGCGCCCTTCAATGTTCTGCCAGATGGACATGAGACGGTCCGGATCCTTGTACTGGGATTCGGCCAGCAGCACCCCGTCCACCACGCTGAACATGGCTGTGGCTGCACCGATTCCGAGGCCCAGGGTAAGGATGGCAATGGCGGTGAAGAGGGGGCGACGGGAAAGGGTCCGAAGGGCGAACCGCAGGTCAAGAATCAAAGATCCCATGGGAAAGGCTCCGCTCTCCGTTCTCCTTTGAACGGTCCCTACGTTGCGCCCTTCCCATCGAGTCAGAGGGAGGCTGAGGGCGAGGTCCCTGAATACGTCGGCCCAGAAGCGAAGCGGTCCCAGGACCCTTGAGGCGTAGCGACGTTCCTGGCGTTGTTCACTCAGAAAGTAAAGCCACTGACCTCTGACATCGCCTCGGAAATCCTTGGGATAGAGCTTCAGGATGGCTCTGATCACGAGTCGTTCCATGTACCCGAACGGACTCTTGGGTGGGCGGTTCATCTCCCTCACCTCTTCGCTGGCGAGAGAGTTGCCCGTGCGAATGCCACGTCGGATTCCAGACGGGCCAACTCGCACCTGAGCACACTGGCCCCGAGGGGAGTGATCTCATGGAAGCGCCACCTTGAACTACCGACCACCTCTGGTTCTGGGGGCGGGCACTCGACGATGAGTTCACGCTTCACCAAACTCCCGATGGCGTGGTAAAGGGTGCCGGCGCCCAGGCGGATGACCCCCTTGGTGCGCTTTTCGACCTCTCTCTTGATGGCATACCCGTGCTGCGGACCCCCTTCGAGGGTTACGAGGACGTGAAATGAAACCGGGGTGAGAGGGAGGAATGATCTTGGATCCGCCGATGCCATGGACCTTCTCCGCTTTGTCGGTATCGAAACCTCGACGTGCTCGATCTTCGATGATCGAAGTTCGTTAATGATTGGACGCCAGAAGGCCCAATTTGGTTGGGGTCGGATTCTGGGTAACCGAAAACGGGGGGTCGAAGAGAGGGGGCGCCTCTAGGGAGAATTCCTCAGTTAAGACGGAACTATGGGCCCACAAAGTCTATCGCTTCCTAACGGTTTGCGTTTCTGCTGCCGGGCAAGATGCGTGCGGACACCCGAAAACTCAAAGAGGATGCCCCCGAGGAAAACACGGACAGTAGCAAACGCGTGTTAGGTGGCGTTCGCCCGGGCCCTCCCGATGCCGAGGACCGTTGACCCCACCAAGAAGCCCGGGATCACCTGGATGACGGATCCCCAGAAGAGCTGGGAGAACAGGGCCTGCCCCCAGCTGTCGAAGACGTTGTAGTGAGTGCCGAGTTCCCACGTCGTATCGATCCACCACATCACGA
>CBDUAX010000506.1:0-3864 GCA_965365235.1 uncultured bacterium | reverse complement strand
GGAGGAGGGGAAGGTCCGACTCGACGATCCTGTTACCGACTACCTGCCCTGGTTCACCTTCCAGGGAGCCGATCCCGACGATCCGGCCATCACCATCGAGCACCTGCTGACGCACAGCTCGGGGTTGCCCCGGGAGGCGGGTTCGCACTGGACCGATTGGGACTTCCCCACCGCCGAGGAGGTCCGGGACCTGATGCCGAATCGCCGGGCTCCCTACTCACCCGAGGTCCGTTGGAAGTACTCCAACCTGGCCTACACCATCGCCGGCATGGTGGTGGAGGAGATCAGTGGGAAGAGTTGGGCGGACTATCTGCAGGAGAACATCTTCGATCCCCTGGGCATGAGTGCTTCCACCGTGGATCGGCCGGATCCGCAGCTGGCCACGGGGTACGGCAGTCGTATGCCGGATGGTTCCAGGGAGGTCCTCCCGTTCGTCGACGCCCGGGGGATGGCGGCTGCGACAGGTCTGACGTCGACGGTGGAAGATATGGCTCGATTCGTATCAGCCCAGTTCAGGACCGGAGCCCGTGGCGAAGACCGGCTGCTAAGCACAGCGTCACTTCGGGAGATGCATCGGGTGCGCATGCTCGAGACCACCTGGACGAGTGGCCAGGGGATCGGATTCAGCGTGCGACGGGTCGACGACAAGCTCTACGTCGGCCACGGGGGCGGATATCCTGGGTACACCACGAACACGACGATCCAACTCGACTCGAAGGTCGGGGAGATCGTCCTCACCAACACCAACGATTCCAACCCCTCTCAGATCGCCGGTGAGCTCATGAGCACGGTCGGCGAGGCCGTGGCCGCTGCGACCAAAGACGAGCCGGAGGTCGTCGCGTGGGATCCCGCTTGGGAGCGGTTCGCGGGTTTGTATGCCAATCGATGGGGCAGGACCCGAGTGCTTGTTTTGAACGAGCAGTTGGTGATGATGAACCCGTGGGCCACGAGCATCGGAGAGCCGATCCAACTCGAGCCCATCGGCGACGGGATGTTCCGCATGGTGGCCCCTACCGGCGGGGGCGCCGTCGGTGAGATCGTTCGCTTCGTCGAAGAGGATGGCGAGGTCGTGCGTTTGGTCACAGGTGACTCCTACTCGCTCCGGGTGCGGTAGTCTGCTCACAGACCTCTCCTCTTTGCATCGTGAGCGGAGGGATCGTTCACGGTAGAGATCACCCGAAGAGGAGGGGAGGCTTCGCTGGCCGAACTACCGGCGTCCCAGTACACGGATCAGGGCCAGGCGCGGATTCAGAGGATCTGAACCGAGTTCTGGATGGGGCCGTTTCCGCCGGCAAGACGCTGGGCGAAGATGCGCCAAACCCCACCGGCCCTGAGACCGACCACGTGGGCCCGCTGGGAGTAGTCGCCGAGACCGAAGACATGGGTGACACGGTCACCATTGCCGCTGAACCGGCCCATCAATTTGATCGTCTGACGCAACATCGAACCGCTCTGTCTTCTACCTCCCGGTTGAATGTGTGCTACCACCAACCGTCCGGCCTCCCGCCGAATCGCAAACACACACGCACTCAACTGACCCGTGACCATGATGTCCGGGCCCGTAGCATCCAGCACGTAGCCGTCCATGGCGGATATATCCAGGTCCTCGCTGGAGGGATTCATCCGCACACTGTGTACCATCTTGACCGTATACCGCTTCCCGTCGATTCCGGTCTTGGTGCTCGGTGGAGGAAACCCCGGCTGGAACTTGAAACCTTCGTTCACCCCAGGGCCGAGGTTGTCGTAGTAGCCGAAGTAGTATGGGCATGCGCCGGACTGGGCTCTTCCCGAGATCGACAAGAGGTTGTTCCCCAGGAAATCGAGGGGTCGGTGTTTCAACTGGTGAAGGGCGGTGTCGAGCTTCATTGCTTCACACTCCGGGGGTTCTGGGTATCGGCTTCGAGGCAGGTGCTGGGGAGCCGGCCCTGGCTTCTTCCTGCTGGGCGCGCCCGAGGATGATGGGCCGAGATCCAGGATTATGGCCGCAGGGGCTTTGTTTTGTCCAGGAAAAAGTTTCTTGAAGACGAAGTGGAGGATTTTGAAGTCCCAGGAGCAAACGCGACCCTCGATGTTTCTTAGATAGGCGCGTGGGACAAGCCAAGAAGGAACGAGGGGGATGGTCAGGTTTGTGGAGGGTGCCTTCAGGTCGTCAGAAGAGGGGTTCCCCCGAGGTCAGGAAGGCGGTGAAGCCCTCTTGGTCCTGGGATGCCTGCCCGATCCGGTCCACGGCCTCCCGGAGGTCCCCGAGTCCGGTGGCGATGGAGATGCGGAGGAAGTGCTTACCCTCCGCACCGGCCTGCCCGAAAGATCGTCGGTCCAGGGTGGCTACCTGATACCGGAAGAGAAGGAACATCTGGAAGAGGGTGGATGGGCTCGTTTTCTCCCGTACCGGGTCAGGAAGGCTCTCGAAGGCGTCAACGGCACCGAGCTTCTCACAAACCCCACCCACATTCGGGAAGACGTAGAAAGCGCCCTTCGGAATCTGACAGCTGACGCCATCGATGCTGTTCAACCCAGAGACAACCAGATCCCTCCGCTCCTGGAACGCCGAAACCATCTTTTCGATCTCCGGTGGACTCTCCGGAGACTCGATGGCCAACTTCGCGCCCATCTGATTGTAGGCGGGGACGCACGAGAAGTAGTTGATGTTGAGGTTCTTGAAGACCTGGGCTTCCTCAACACTCGGGAACACCGCCCAGCCGATTCGTCCGCCTGTCCAGGAGTACGATTTCGAAGCCCCTGATACCATCACCGTCCTCTCGGCCATCCCGGGGAAGGAGGCGATGGACACGTGCTCGGCTCCGTCGAAGAGGATGTTCTCGTAGACCTCGTCCGAATAGATCCGGCAATGGGCTGGGGCTCTCTCCCGGATGGCCGCTGCAATGCTCTCCAGTTCCTCCCGTGACGCCACACCCCCGGTGGGGTTGGAGGGGAAGCAGAGGAAGATGAGCTTGGTCCTGTCTGTAATCAGTCTGTTCAAATCCTCGCCGGAGAAGGAAAACCCCCTTTGTTCCTCCAGGTGAAGGGGTACGGCACGGGCCCCGACATACCCTGTAAAGGACTCGTAGATGGGGAAACCGGGGCTGGGGTAGATCACCTCGTCCCCCGGGTCGCAGTAGGTCTGCTGGCAGAGCCCGATAGGTGGCTTGGCTCCCGGGAAAACCACGACCTGGTCGGGTGTCAGTTCGACTCCCCGTGCAGCGCCCATGTAGGTGGCCACGGCCTCCCTGAGGGGGAGGACCCCCTGAGGGTCTACATAGTGGGTAAGGTCGTTGTCGATCTGGCGCTTAACCTCGAAGGCGATGTGTTTGGGGAGGGGAAAATCCGGTTCCCCGAGGTTGGTCTTGATGACGCGGTGTCCAGCTCTTTCCAGTCCAGCGATATAGGGGCCGACCTTGAAGGCGTTCTCGGTGTCGATGAGGGCAGTTCGGTGGGAGAAGAGAGCCATGGATCCCTCGGGGTTTCTGCGGCAAGGATTCCCTCGCCTTGGAATCTCTGGGTGGACTCAGTAGGGGGCAAGCGTGGTGTGGCGTACGAGGGCAACGCCCAAGCCCGTGGTGGGTCCCCTTTGAAGCAGCTCGTGGTGGATGGAGGGTGGGCCCGGTCTACCTCGACTCCGGTTTTCCTCTCCCCCACCCAGTCGCCACCGCGAAGACGATGATGATGAGGAGGGCCCAGGAGTGGGCGTTGTGCAACCCGATGGTCCAGGCCGAGAGGCGGGGCGCGCCAAAACCCTCCAGCCCTGTCGTGGTGCTGGCCGCCAGGATCGTGGGGATGAAGGAGGGGAGGAGGAATGGGTAGGTGCACACGGTTACAGATCGGAAGAGCGTCGTGTAGGGAAAGAGTGTAGATCTCGGTGGTCGC
>CBDUAX010000505.1:0-3873 GCA_965365235.1 uncultured bacterium | reverse complement strand
CGCACCTCCTGAGTGACCGCGCCTCGGCCCGCCTCCAGGATCCCCAGTGTCTCCAGGATGTTGTTGCCATCGGAGAAGCTGGTGGTCCCATCCACGTCCAACCGGTAGATGGTATCCCCGTCCGCGTTGGTTTCGGAGACCACCGACGCCGTAACCGCGCTGCCTGCCCCCGCCGCCGCCGCGTTGACTGCGTCTGCGATATCGGAGAGGGACATGGTGGCGAGGTCGATGTTCACCGCCACGGCCCCGAAAGTCACATTCGTGGCAGCGGGAGGGGCGGAGAGACCCATAAGATCCGCCACGATCTCGTCGGAGGCGCTGAGCCCATCGCTCAGGGCTCCGTTGGAGGTGGCGGTTTTGATCTGTGTGGTTCCGTCCAACAGGCCCAGGGAACGAAGGACCCCATCAGCGCCGTCGGCGAGTGAAATCCCGGAAGCGCCGGAGGAATTGCTCGTCAAAACCAGGTGGTACTGGTCCGTTCCGCTGGATATGAGGGACGCCGTGACCCCTGAGGCCCCGGCACCCGTGTTCGCTCGATTGATGGACCCAATGACGTCCGTGAGACTGTCGGTGGAACTCACGAAGACGGCTGTCCCGTTGATGAGGAATTCCCCGGAAACTCCAAGGGGATCGGTACGGGAGGAGAAGACGTCCCCGCTCAGCTTTTCGTTCGTGGCCAGCTGAAGAACCCGGGTGGAGAAGCTTCCAGGTTGTGCATCCTCTCCCGCTGTCACCGACACCGAATCGTTGGATGTACTGGTGGTGAAGGCCTTGAAGGCCGATCCGTCCGCGAGCTCCTCGGCAGCAGAGTTGAGGCTGTCGACATGGGTCCGGAACTCGTTCCAGGCGGCCTGTTCTCGCTCGATTTCCAGAATCTGGTCGCCGTACCGATAGATCGGCTGTGACTCCACCCGTATGATGGAGTCCACCATGGCCTGCCAGTCCATCCCGCTGGCCAATCCGGTGAAGTTCGCAATTGGATCCATCGTTCACTTCCTCCCCTTCTACGGGGAATCCCGGGCCTGGAAAAGCTCCCCAGGCCCGGGTTCTGGTTCATGGTGCCAGAGGGGATTCCTCGGCGCCAAGCTCGAACGTCTCCGCTCGAGTCACTTCTTCCCCTCCAGCTATCGCAGCAAACCCAGGACGGCCTGGGTGCTCTGGTTTGCCTGAGCCAGTACGGCGGTACCGGCCTGCTGCAGGATCTGGTACTTGGTCATCTGCGTGACCTCGAAGGCCATGTCGGCATCCCGAACCACCGACTCGGCGGCCTGGAAGTTCTCCACGGCGATGACCGTGTTGTTCCGTGCGTACTCGATCCGGTTCTGTGCGGCACCGATCTGACCGAACACGGCGGATACCACGCCGATGGCGGTGTCGATGTTGGTCAGTGCAGTCCGGGCACCGTCCGTGGTGGCCAGGGTATCGGCGTCGATGCCCAGGGTGGCCAGCGTCAGGTCCATACCGGACACGGAAACCAGGTCGTCGGTGGCGTAGTTTCCGGAAGAGCTCACCATGAACTCGGTGTCGGTTCCGGTGACGGTGAGGGTCTGTCCGGCGAAGGCATCGCCGGCTGCCACATAGGCCGAGTCCACTTCGATGGTGACGCCGAAGGCGTCGAAGTTGTACGTTCCGGCGCCGTCTACGGTCGTGATGGTCTGTGCGAGTCCATCCTTGCTGACGGTCACGTCACCGCCAGAGGAAGCGACGGCGTAGTCACCTGCACCGGTGCCGGAGAGGGTGGTGGAAACGAAACCGAGACCGGCCAGGTCCGCCGTCACCTCGGCACCCATGGTCCCGTTCAGGAGGTAGGAACCCTGGAACTGGGTGGTGTTGACGATGCGGGTGACTTCCTCGCTGAGCTTCGAGAACTCGGCGTGGATGGAACCACGACCCGCGTCGTCGGTGTTGTCGGAACCCGCCTGCGTGGCCAGCTCCTTCATCCGCTCCAGAATGCTCTGGATGGTCTGAGCGGCGCCCTCGGCGACCTGAAGGAGGGAGGTGCCCTGCTCAGCGTTCCGTCCTGCCTGCTGCAGCGAACGGATGTCCGCCCGCATCTTGTTGGCGATGCCGAGACCGGCGGCGTCATCAGAAGCCGTGTTGATCCGGAAGCCGGATGACAGACGTCCGATAGCCTTCCCGAGCATCCTGTTGCTCGAGCCGAGCTGCCGCATGGTGTTGATCGCCGCAATGTTGGTGTTAACGCGCATGGGAGATGCTCCTTCCTTGGTTGTCTTTGCGGAGCTTCCTTGCTCCGGGAGCTTCCTTGCTCCGGTTCGCTGATCGATCCCAATTTCGATAGCTGATTTGAAGTATCGGTCCCTTCAAAAAAAGCTTTAGCGCTTTCTTCACCCCACGACGGGTCACCATTGAGGACGGCTCTGAAGCTCCATCCATGGGCGTTCCTCTCAGGCTCCCTTCGGGCCAGGTCCTCCCTCTCTCGCAGCCGGCACTTCTAAGGATCGGTACCGCCCTGCCGATAATAGGACCCAACCAAAGAGGTCTTCGATCTGTCGGGGACCTGGTGGGTGATTTCCTACTACGGAGGGAGCACGTGGAAGTCGTCGTAAACGCCAGGGCGTTGGAGACTGAAGACGATGCGGGAACGGACGTCTTCGTGGCACGTCAGCCCATCTTCTGGGCCGACCATTCGGTGATGGGTTATGAGCTCCTCTACCGGAATGACGGGCAGGGAGCGGTCACCGGGGAAAAATCAGAGGAGAGTCTACCGTCCTCGGCCATCGTAAACGCGCTCCTGGCCATGGGTCTCAAGGACATCACAGGTGGCGCTGTTGCTTTTCTGAATGTGCCCCGGAGTCTCCTGGTCCACGAGATGGCCGACCTCTTGGATCCGGAAGGGGTGGTGGTGGAGCTCCACGAGACGGTTCGGCCAGACCCTGAGGTCCTGGTCGCCTGTCGTCGACTGGTGGATCGAGGATTCGCCCTGGCGCTGGACGGCTTCGAGTTCGAGCCCGAGTTCGCCCCACTCCTTGAACTGGCCCAGATCGTCAAGGTGGACGTTGATGGGAAGTCGACAGAGGAGCTACAGAAGGTGGTGGATGCCCTGGAGGCCTTCAATGTGAAGCTCCTGGCCGAAAAGGTGGAGGCGGAAGAGACCCACAGGGCTTGCAGGGATATGGGCTTTGTTCTCTTTCAGGGGTTTCACTACGTCAAACCCGAAACCCTCACCAAACGCGACCTCTCCACGGATTCGGTGGCGGTGGTTCAGCTGATGAACCTTCTTGGAGATCTTTCGGTTACCGACCGAACGGTAGAGGAGGCCTTCCGGTCCGATCCGGGGCTCTCCTACAAGCTCCTCAGGATGGTGAACTCCGCCGCATTGGGAAGCCGGGGGGTCGCTTCCATCGAACACGCCCTCAGGCTTTTGGGGCGGGAACACCTCTACCGGTGGGTATCCATGCTCCTGGTTGCTGAACCCCAGGATGGATCAGGCGTCAGGAATGAGTTGGTCCGGTCGTCACTCCTGAGAGCGCGCTTTTGTGAGTTGTTGGGAGACGAGGCCCGTGGGCCCTCGGTCAGGGGGGTCCCCCTGGCCGGGACACTCTTCCTTACCGGGCTCTTCTCTCATATCGACGTTCTCTTGAAGATCCCCATGGAAGAGCTGTTCAAGAGAGTCGACCTGTCGGAGACGGTCCAGGAGGCCCTTCTCTCGCTGGTCTTTGAACAGGTAACCGATGTTGAGCCACAGGCCGTCCGGGTCGATTGCGCGCCAGATATCGTAGCGGTATGCGCCCTCCACTTCGGGGGGCGTGACGCGGATACCGTCGAGTCGTCCCTTCCGATAGCCCGTGGATACCGCGACCTCCAGCTTGGGCGCGTGGGGACCGGGTGGAGGCGGGGCATCGATCGTGCGGC
>CBDUAX010000504.1:0-3902 GCA_965365235.1 uncultured bacterium | reverse complement strand
AAAGACTCTGGTAGGGGAGTTCCTGGTGGTCACCGCCTTCAGCACTCTCCTCCTTCCCTTGGCCGCGGCCTCCGGCGCCGATCTATGGAGGGCAGCTTCAGCGGCTCTGGTCTGGTGGATCTCCCTGGCCCTGGGGACGCTGGAAGTGCACGCCATCAAGGCCCGGCACAAAGAAAAGGCCAAAAACCCCTGGACGAGGTGGGCCTCCCCAATCGCCGGCGGACTCTTCGTGGCCGGGGCTCTGGCACTGGCACTGGGATTCTTACGGGTCGATGCCGCGCCATTCTTGGCCGGATCCGCGGTTGCAGTCCTTCCACCCGCCGTGGCAGTCCTGGTCGTCAGCCTCCTTCGGGTTCACCCCCGGAATTTGAAACGCGTGGGGTGGACCCTGGTGGGCGCCAATACCCTGACGCTGATCCTCCTCCTGATTGGGTGAACTCCCCTACCCACCGAAGCCCGGTTTCCGGATCACGCCCTTCTGCACCCGGCCATTCATGGTGACAGCCAGCGGCTCGTCGAACCGGAGGTGTCGAACACATCCCAGCTCTTCCTGGGCCTCCTGCTCTGCAAGCCAATCCCAATCGACGAAGCCCTCCCCCACATTCTGATTGACGGTGAAATACCCCACGTTGAGGGAGGTGAGGTTCTGGAAGAAATGCGTCCCCTGGGACGGCGTGACTCTAAAGTCCTTGAATCCGGCCTCCACAATCACAGCGGCTCCGGCGATGTCCGGCCATCGAACAGGGATCCCCAACCAGGGATGGGTGGAGCCCCAACGGCCGACGCCGATGAGGACGTAGGGCCGCCCGGCTAGCGTCAGCTCAGCGTTGAATTTCGACACCCCCCCGGCGCACTCCTGACTCTGGGCCCGCTCGAACCGATTCCGATCCACCACAACGATGTCTCGGAGGTCATCCAGATGCCCATGACCCAGAGTAGCCGGGCTCTCGCAGATCAGATTCTCTCTCGGGACCCCCTCCAACTCGATCTCGTCCAGTTCCCGGTTTGAGGAGAGCGGCCTGAGCTGGAGGAAGGCGAACTCCTTCGGTTCACCCGGCGGGGTGTCGAGGTTCACCGCAAACTCGATCTCCACGGGAGAGCTGGTGCCGGCCTCCCCAACCTCCAGAAGCTCCTTCAGAATGTCGGCTAGCGGGAACATTCCCTGTTTGAGGATGGGCGCCATGCTCACGAGTCGAACACCTGGCCGGGACATCCCATCGTAGACTGCGTTATTCTCCGGAGAAAATGTCGAGGCCAGCCAGTTCAGGGCACCATCCTCCTCAGCTACCCTCAACGGGGCCCGAATCAGTTGCCCGTCTTCGAGCCCCCCCTCGGAATAGCCACCTCCACCCATTCGAAGGGCCCAGAACTCTCGCTGGGAGTTCTTGACCATGTCCTCCACCGTCGAGAACTCCACGTTGTGTTGGGGATAGGCCGGGCAGAATCGGAAGCAAGGCGCGCCCTCCACTACCGTTTTTCCCAGCCCCAGAGCCACTGCGGCGATGCCGTCCGGGGAGGTGGCCGGAGGGATCGGGTAGTAGTTATGGGATCGGGCCACCCCGGACAGATCGGGATAGAACAGGCCCGAGCGTTCCTTCCCCGCCAGCTTCTGCACGATCACCGCCATCGCCTCCTCTTCCAGACGGTAGGGGGTGGCCTTCAAGAACGTTTTGCTGTTCACCGAGAAGGTGGAGGCATAAACACGCTTGATCGCTCGGATCAACTCTTCCAGACGAACCCCGGGATCGGGGTGATCGTTGGGGAGCATGAGCGTCTCGAAGATTCCAGCAAAGGGCTGGTAAGGGGAGTCTTCCAGGAGGCTGGAGGAGCGGACCGCGATGGGGTGGCCGCTCTCGAAGAGAAACGCGGCCAACTGCTGTCTGGCCTGCCAGGGGAAACGAGCCTCGGTGAAGCGACCGGCCACCTCCCCTTCGTCGTCCGAGCGGATGGACAGGTTCCTGAGTTCGTTCTCGTCCAAGAACTGATTGAAGACGTCGGTGCCCAGGATGACCGCCGGTGGCACGAAGATCCGGACGTCGGGAAAACTGTCTTCCAGTCCGTGTTGGTCCACCAATCGAGTGGCGAAAGCCAACCCTCTTCCTTTGCCCCCGATGGAGCCGCCCCCGATCCGCATGATGCCGCCGGCCTCGGAGAGAACGTGGGGGTCGAAATCGGCTACCGTGCTTCGACTCTGCTCTCGCCGGTAGGCACCAATGGCCTGAATCAGGTCCTGTCGTAGGTCTTCAAGGGTTTCGTAATCCGTCACCTGCCTGGGCCGGAGACGGTAGGCCAGAGCGTACTCCCCACGAGCCCTGAGCCAGGAAGAAAAGTCGTGCCGCGAGCCATGGAACCCGATGCATTCCTCCGGTATGGTCTCGAGTTTTTCCAGGAGCGACCGGAGGTCCCCTGCTCGATCGACTTCCTCCCCGGAATCCCGGCGGAAGACAAAATCCCCGAAGTAAAAATGGCGAGTGAGGTACTGCCGGATCTCGTCCAGCATGACCGGGGACCCCTTGAGGAGGAATCCGGTGCCGACCTCCTCGGCCATTTCCCGGAACTTCGGGTTGCTGGATTGGAGGAGGATGGGGATGTCGGGCCGGGCCTCCCTGATTCCCCTGGCCAGGTCCAGGCCGGCCGAAGCGGAGACCTCCTTCTCGCCCTCCCGTGGGAATTGGATGTCCGAGATGATGCCCAGGATGTTGTAGCGGTACGTGTTGAAGTAGGCCCAAGCCTCTTCGTACGTGCTGCAGAGGAGGATCTTCGGTCGAGCCCGCATCCTCAGAAGACGTTGGTAGAGATTCACGCCCTCGGAGAATACGCTTTGGGAGAGTTTCATAACCTCCGAATAGATGACCGGGAGGAAGGAGGAATAGAATCGAACGCTGTCCTCCACAACGATGAGGACCGGCACGCCCAGCCGGGCGTCTTCCTCCAGGTTCAGCTTGTCCTCCCAGTACTTCACCATGGCCAGGAGAATCCTGGCATCTCCCTGCCAAATGAAGACCTTTTCGAGCCCTTCGAATCCAAACCGGTTCTCGAATTCCTTCAGCTCCCGGTGGTCGTAGGCCAGCACCATGACTGGAAGGGGAAGCCCGGCGCCACGAACCCGGCGGGCCAGCTCCACGGCGTTCATGTCCCCCAGCTGAAGGCTGGTGATCAGGACATCGAAGGACTGTTCCTGGGCCAGGGCCAGGGCGTCGGCCCCGCTGGATACCCGGGTCAGGTTGGGCGCCTGACTGAGGTTCATGTCCAGGAACTTGGAGAGGATCAGCTCATTGAGCTGTCCATCCTCGGCCATGATGAACGACTCATAAAGGCTCGATACGAAGAGGATATTCTGGACCCGGGTCCTCATGAGGTCCTGGAGGCCTCCCGCGCCTACCGCATACCCCTCTGAGGACCCGAACTGATTGTTGGTGGTCATTGGCATTCCGTGTGATGGGAGGGATACCCTCGGGTGAGGCTATCCCTGAGGGGACCTCCATCTCTTGTGGCCGGCCGCCCTCCGGACGGTCCCCCCCGAAAAGTATTGGGGGGCGCGCCGAAGCGCGCCCCCCTTTCCTTACTCCCCAACGCTGGTGTTGGTCCTCCAGCGGAAAGGTGTTGGGTCAGACCACACCCTGATCCAGCATGGCGTCGGCCGTCTTCAGGAAGCCGGCGATGTTGGCGCCGTGGATGTAGTTCCCGGGCTTCCCGTAGGCTTCGGCGGCATCCAGGCACTGCTTGTGGATGCTGGTCATGATGCCCTTGAGGCGGTTGTCCACCTCTTCCCGGGTCCAGGAGAGACGCAGGGAGTTCTGGGACATCTCGAGACCGGAGACGGCCACGCCACCGGCGTTGGCAGCTTTACCCAGCCCGTAGAGAACGATGTTGTCCATGAAGATGTCCACGCCATCGGGGAC
>CBDUAX010000503.1:0-3902 GCA_965365235.1 uncultured bacterium | reverse complement strand
CGGGACTTCAACCTTCGATCCCTCATCGGAAACGCTGTGATTCGCTGGGAATATCGGCCAGGATCCACGGTGTTTCTGGTTTGGCAGCACAGGCAGTCCGCCTGGGCCAATACCGGTGAGTTCGACCTGAACCGGGACCTGGGTGGATTGTGGGACGCTCCCTCAGACGATGTGTTCATGGTCAAGGTGAATTACTGGTTGGGGCTATAAAGGCCCTCTCCGGAACAACGGCTGCATGGATCCCACCGAGCGGAACCAGGATCTTCTGGATTGCCAACGTCAGGCGTTTTCCCTCCCCGACGACCTGCACTACCTGAACTGCGCCTATATGAGCCCCCTTCCCAGGGTGGTGGAAGAGGCGGGGACTCAGGGAATGGTCCGGAAGCGGAACCCTTCCCTCCTGGGGCCCGAGGACTTTTTCGAGGAGAGCTGGAAGGTACGTAGCCTCTTTGCTCAACTCATCAACGCGTCGGACCCCAGCTCCATCGCCATCCTTCCGTCGGTATCCTATGGGGTTTCTGTCGCGGTCCGAAACACCCGGTTGGAAGAGGGACAGAATGTGGTCGTCCTTCACGAACAGTTCCCTGGGAACGTGTACGGGTGGAGGCGTCTGGCATCGGAGACAGGAGCGGAGATCCGGACCATAGGGCCTCGGGACCTCCGGAACCGTGGACGGAGTTGGAACGAAGAGATCCTGGAGAACATCGATGGGCGAACGGGTGCGGTTGCTTTGGCTCCGGTTCACTGGACGGACGGAACTGCCTTTGACCTGCAGGCCATCGGGGAGCGGACTCGTGAGGTCGGAGCGGCGTTGGTGGTGGATGGAACTCAGTCGGTAGGGGCTTTGCCCTTGGACGTTGAGGCCCTCAAGCCCGATGCCCTCATTGTGGCCGGCTACAAGTGGTTGTTGGGACCCTATTCCATCGGTCTGGGATATTTCGGTCCCAGGTATCTGGACGGGGTCCCGCTGGAGGAGACCTGGATCGCCAGGGGGGGGAGTGAGGATTTCAAGGGGCTGGTGGACTACCGGGACGACTATCAGCAAGGGGCGATCCGCTTCGATGTTGGAGAGCGGAGCAACTTCATTCTGGTTCCCATGCTGGTGGCTGCCCTGAACCTTCTCCTGGAGTGGCGACCGGACCGAATCCAGGCCTACACCCGGGAACTCACCCGGGGCCTACTCTCGGAAGCCCAGGGTTTGGGGTATGCGTTAGAAGAGGAGCCTTTTCGGGTGGGTCACCTCTTTGGGGTCCGCCTGCCCAAGGGTCTGGAACTGTCGGTGGTAAAGCGTGCCCTCGTCAAAAGGGAAGTGAGCGTCTCCCTTCGAGGCTCGGCGGTACGAATCTCACCGCATCTCTACAACGACGAAGAAGACATCCAGGCCCTTCAGGAGGC
The DNA here is from genome assembly GCA_965365235.1 of uncultured bacterium. Lineage (GTDB taxonomy): Bacteria > Gemmatimonadota > Gemmatimonadetes > Longimicrobiales > Gaopeijiaceae > CBDUAX01. The sequence goes on along the minus strand of CBDUAX010000503.1, from coordinate 2,507 downwards.
ACTGAGGGAAGCGGTGAACTGAAGGGGGACCACGGGTGTCAACCCGGCCCGAACACCACCTGGGCCTGGGTTCCCACTCCGATCCCCATTTCCGCGAACCACCCCAGTGGAACCTCAAGGGCGAACATGGCGGGGCGTGCAGAGGGGTGCGGGTCTTCGGTCTGGGGCTCCATGGCCTGGATGTCGATGATCGTCAGGTTCTCATCGATGTAGGCGATGTCCAGGGGGATCATCGTATTCAGCATCCAGAACGAGCGGATCTGGCTGTCGTTGAAGACAAAAAGCATCCCACGCCCCTTCTCGAGGGTTTCCCGGTACATAAGACCCTGCTCCCGCTCCTCGGGGGTTCTGGCCAGTTCAACGCGAACCGTGTCCTTCCCGAAGATGACCCATCCCTCCCCCCTGGGGGGAAGGCGCTCCTGGGAAGCCGTCGACTCCCTCTGCCCCCCCTCGGAAGCCTCAGATACGGCAGCCTGGGTTTGGCCTCCGGAAGCTCCGCAAGCTGCCACCGCCAGGAAGCCGAGGACTCCCAGCGCCCCTTTTCTTCTCTTTGACCGGGTAGGTCGGCTCTGGCGCTCGAGGAAGGGTCGGTCTATTGGCATGGCAGGCCCCACTCCACAAAGAGTAATTCTTGTTATACCTTTACCGGCCAACGCCCCGACCCCAAAGGGGGACGGGCGTATTTTGAACCATAGGTAAAAGAGCGCGATCAACGCCAGGGCATCCTCATGGTGCATCCAGATCTCCTCGAGATTCTCGTTTGTCCCGAGACCAAGCAGCCTCTGAAGCTGGCGGGGGCGGAGATCCTGGAAAAGGTGAACCAGGCCGTGAGGGGAGGAGCCCTCAGGAATCAGGGCGGAGATCGGATACGGGATAGGATCGAGGGAGGTCTGGTCCGAGAAGATGGGAAGGTATTGTACCCGGTTCGGGACGACATTCCTGTCATGCTTCTGGACGAAGCGATTCGGTTGGACTCCCTCGTCGGTGCGGAGCCAGGGAAGGTCTGAGCCTCGAGGAAAGGGCCCAGCCTCGGCAAGAATTCGCACCTGATGCCAGGGCCGGCTTCAGGCCTTTCGGCACTGAGGGGAGTTGAGGGTCCGGCCCTCATGCCTCCTGGACCCTGTCGGGTCCAATCAACCTAGCGGTCGATAGATTCTCGACCCTCGGAGTTCAGCCCCGAGGGAAACGAAGAGACTCGTGCGGCCTCCTGACGGGGGATCGCCGAATCGTAGAGGGACGCCGGCTCAAACGCGGAACCAGGCGACTGGGATGAAGAACGCCAAAACGCTTCGTTGGACTCGAATTCTGGGGGCTTTTCTCCTTACGGCCTTGTTGACGGCCTGCGGCGAAGAGTACCTCCAATCCACCATCAATCCGGTGACGGACTACGGAGAGGTGACACAGAGCCTCTACGTACAAGTCTTCTGGTGGACCATGATCATCCTGGTGGTGGTCCTGGCCGTGCTGGCATACGTCCTGATCCGGTTCAGGGAGAAGCCCGGACAAGAACGGCCCAAGCAGATCCATGGGAATATGGCCCTCGAGATCGCTTGGACCATTGCACCAGCACTGATTGTGGTGGCCATCGTCATTCCAACCATCCAAGGCGTCTTTGCCGTGCAAAGGCCCCCAGATGGGGATGCCCTGGTGGTTGAGGTCACGGGGAAGCGGTACTGGTGGGACTTCCACTATCCCGAGCTGGGCGTGACCACAGCCAACGAGCTTCATCTTCCCGTGGGGCGGCCCGTGAGCCTCCGTCTGGAATCGGGCGACGTGATCCACTCCTTCTGGGTCCCACAGTTGGGCGGGAAGAGAGATGTGAATCCAGTGGTCACCATGCCGGAGGGCGAGGAGGCCCAGCGAAACTGGATGCACTTCACCATTCGGGAAGAAGGGGTTTATTGGGGTCAGTGCGCGGAGTTCTGCGGTGAGGCCCACTCCCTGATGGGGATTCGCGTGGTGGCCGAGAGTGAGGCGGATTTCCAGGAATGGGTGGAGGACTGGCGGACGCCTGCTCCCACAGCCAATGCTCCGGAGACAGTGGCGGCGAACCTGGCTGCCACGGAAGGCCGAGCCGAAGCTTCAAGCGATCCACAGCCAAATTCGTCTGGGCCGGACGCCCAAGAAACTGAACCGGGAACAGGAGTGGTCTCCGAAGACCCACTTGTGGCCCGGGGTCGGGATGTCTTCTTCCGGGAATCCTATTGCGTCCTCTGCCATGCCATCGAAGGAACGGCCGGGGTGGGTGAAATCGGACCGAACCTGACCCGGATCGGGAGCCGCACTACCATCGCAGCGGGTCTTCTGGAGAACACCCCTGAGAACCTGGTGGCGTGGATCACCGATCCCCTCGCCATCAAACCCGGTGCCCAGATGCCAGGCGCTGATTACCCGGCGACCTATGAGGGGCTGACTTTTCCGGCGCTGAATCTCAACAACGAGCAGATCACGGCCCTGGCGGCCTATCTCTCCAGCATGAAGTGAGGAGACCAACACAATGTCGGTAG
>CBDUAX010000502.1:0-3916 GCA_965365235.1 uncultured bacterium | reverse complement strand
GGCTCACCGAGGGAGGCTGAACGTCCTGGCCCACGTGGTGTCTGCGGGGTACAAAGCCATCATCAAGGGGTTCGAAGGGATGGACATCACCGACCCCTCCCTGAGCGTCCCGAAGCAGGGCACCGGAGATGTCAAATACCACCATGGTGCAGAGGGGCGTTACGAGAGCCCGGACGGATCTCAGGTCCGCGTGACCCTGGCGCCGAATCCATCCCACCTGGAGTTCGTGAACCCCGTGGTAGAGGGGATGGCTCGAGCCCGCCAGTTCGGAGGGCCGGAGAAGGACCTGCCCTTGGCCACCGACACCGTTATCCCCATCCTCATCCACGGTGACTCGGCCTTCGCCGCCGAAGGGGTTGTGGCCGAAACGCTGAACCTGGCTCGGTTGGAGGGCTACACTACCGGAGGGACCCTCCACATCATCGCCAACAACCAGGTGGGGTTCACCACCGAACCTTCGGAAAGTCGGTCCACCCGGTACTCCTCGGATGTGGCCAAGGGTTACGACATTCCCATCATCCATGTGAACGCTGACGACCCCGAGGCATGCCTGTCCGCCGTAAGCCTGGCCATGGCCTTCCGAGCCCGGTTCAAGGACGACATCCTCATCGACCTCATCGGCTACCGTCGGCACGGACACAACGAAGGGGACGAGCCGGCGTACACTCAGCCGAAGCAATATCAGATCATCGACGCTCATCCCACCGTTCGGAGTCTCTGGGCTAAGCACCTCCAGGAGATGGATGTGGTCTCCGCTGAGGAAGCGGAGAAGATGAAAGACGATGTGGCAGATGTGTTGCGGACGGTCCAGGACGAGCTGCGGGCGGACGGGGAAGAGGTGGAGCAAAACGACGAGGGCGTGGAGGATGCGGTGGTCCCTCCCCTGACCCAGACCTGTGTGCCCCTGGATGATTTGGTGCGGCTGAACGAGGCGGCATTGAGTCGGCCCGAAGGCTTCAAGACTCACCCCAAACTCCATCGCCAGCTTCAACGGCGTCTCGAAGGGTTTGGCAGGGATTCGATCCTGGAGTGGGCCCATGCCGAAACCTTGGCGTTCGCATCCCTCCTGAAAGACGGGGTGCCCGTTCGCCTGAGTGGTCAGGACTCGGAGCGGGGCACCTTCAGCCAGAGGCACCTGGTCCTTCATGATGTGGAGGACGGCAAAGAGCATGTCCCCCTGGCCCACATCGGAACCGCCCGCTTTGAGGTCTACAACTCACCCCTGACCGAAACCGCAGTACTCGGGTTCGAGTACGGATACGATGTCGGGGCGGACCCTGGGCTGGTTCTCTGGGAAGCTCAGTTCGGGGACTTCGTCAATGTGGCCCAGGTCATCATCGACCAGTTCATCGCCTCGGGGCGGGCCAAGTGGGGGCAGCACACTCGTCTCACTCTGCTCCTGCCCCACGGGCATGAGGGTCAGGGTCCGGAACATACATCCGCCCGGCTGGAGCGGTTCCTCCAGTTGGCGGCGGAAGACAATCTCCGGGTGGCCTATGCCACCACACCGGCTCAATACTTCCACCTCCTTCGGCGCCAAGCTCTCTCTCCCAAAGTCAGGCCGTTGGTGGTCATGACGCCCAAGAGTCTCCTCCGGCATCCCAGGGCCACCTCGCCCCTCACAGAGCTGGCCGAGGGTGAATTCTTTCCTGTCCTGGACGATCCCGATGCCAACAACCGGAAGGAAGAGATCTTCCGGTTGGTCCTTTGCACTGGGAAGGTCTACTACGATCTGGAGATGCACCCCAAACGGGCCCAACAGACCCATGTCGCCGTAGCCCGGGTGGAAGAGCTCTATCCCTTCCCGGCAGAAGCCCTCGAGGAACTGGTGGAGTCCTTCCCAAACCTCCGTGAAATCGCCTGGGTCCAGGAAGAGCCGACGAACCAGGGAGCGCTCTCCTTCATCGGGCCCCGACTCCGAGGGGTGGTACCCCGGAAGATCCCCTTGCGGCACGTAGCCAGGCCGGACCGGGCCAGCCCCGCCGAGGGCAAGAACAAAGACCACGTGACCGAGCAAAAGCGGATCGTGGAAGAGGGGTTGGGGATCCGGTCTGAGTAGGCGCGGCCGGCACCCACGGCCACGGGGAACGATGGGGGGGCGGCTTTGATGCCGACCCCCTTTGGTATCTCTACCTGAGGTGCATAGGGGGGGTGAGGGCAACAAACCCGGTGGGGGTGCCCCCCCCTAGTCGTCCTTCAGAATCCTCTCCGGGGGATCATCCAGGTCCTCGAACTGACCCCGCTTCACGGCGATCACAAAGAGGATTGCGAAGAACGCGCCCAGAGCCACAGCGATTGGAAGAAGGAAAAAGACGGCGTCCATCACCCATCTCGTATGAGGAACCGGATGGCTTTCAAGCCTGACCTCGGTCACCCACCCGGGTTGCCGGCTACGGCACCCTCCACCCGGGAGGCCCCCCAGATGACCATGCCACTCGAGAGCGGCATGAGCAAGGCAGCGATGAGGGGATTCACCCACCCAGCGGCAGCCACCGTAACGGCGCCGATGTTATACAGGATAGAACGAAGCTGGTTTTGTCGAATCGACCGGCGGGCGGCCCGGGCGGCCCGGAAGCCTGCCAGGAGGGGCCGGAGCGACGAAACAGAAATCACCCCGTCTGCCACAAGAATGCTGCTGGCGGCCCCCGTTCCCATGGCGACCCCAACATTGGCTTGAGCCAACCCGGGGCCATCGTTGAGGCCATCGCCCACAAAAAGGACGGCGTGGCCCTGGCCCCTCTTCTCCCTGATCCAGTCGGCCTTCTGAACCGGAGTGAGCTTGGCTAGTGAAGAGGAAATCCCAGCCTCCTCGGCCATCCGTTCCGCGGCCTCCGGCACATCGCCTGTCACCAGCAGCACTTCCCGACCCGTGGCCGAGATCTGCTCCACGACCTCCCGGGAATCATCCCTGACTCGATCCCCCAGCAGGATCGTCCAACCTTCACCATCCTCGCCCTTCACCACCACCCTCCCCACCCCCCCACTCCGGACCTCCCAGCGCCTACCGTCGACCCGGCCTTTGATTCCGAAGCCGGCCTCCTCCTCGATCTCGTCGGCCTCAGGGAGGGGAATCCCACGGTCCACCGCAGCCCTGGTAATGGCCCGCCCAATGGGATGCCCGCTGAATCGCTCCAGGCCGCTGGAGATCCGTAGCGCCTCCGGGTCCGCATCCACCACGATGAGATCACCCGCTGTGACAGTCCCGGTCTTGTCCAACGCCACCAGATCCACCGCCTCCATCTCCAGGAGGGCGTCCCCGGAACGGAAGAGGAGGCCCCGACGGGCCTCTGCACCCAAACCGGCCGCAGCAGCCAATGGTCGGGAGAGAGCCAGCGCACAGGGACACGCCACCACCAGGACGGCCACAAAGGTGAGGAGCGCCTTCTCCATCCCGGCCGCCAGATACCACCCCAAAAAGGTCGCCCCTGAAATAGCCAGGGTGGCCCCAGTGAACCAGGGGGCAATTCGATCGGTGAACGCGGGCTTCACACCCCGATCTGCCGAGAGCCGGAGCTGATCCGCCATCTGCTGCAGCACGGTGTCCCGCCCCACCGCAGTGACGCGGACGGTCAGGAAACCGTCAGCCAGGACCGATCCGGCAACCACCCGACTCTCGGCTGCCACCTCCACCGGCTCGGCGCCGGTGACAATGCCGTCTGCCGCCACCCCCTCCCCAGAGGCCACATCCATCAGGTCTCCCAGGGCCAACTTTTCAGCGGGTACGACCTCCACCGCATCACCGACTCGTTTTCGCGCGGTGGCGGGGGCGGTGGCAGCCAGTGCGGTGGCGGCCTCCGAGGCCCTGCGGCGGCCCCGTGACTCCAGCACCCGCCCGGCCAGGAGAAGCGTCACCAGCATCCCCATGGAATCCAGATAGGTATCGCCGGTCCCACCGGCGGTCACGACCACGGCATGG
>CBDUAX010000501.1:0-3923 GCA_965365235.1 uncultured bacterium | reverse complement strand
GTTTCCCGGATCAGGGAGGAGGTCCGGGTGGATGGTGTCCTGGACGAACCCGAATGGGGCCGTGCCCAGGTGGTATTCCTCCGCCACGAGTGGTTTCCCGGAGACAACATCCCGGCTCCAGTCGAGACGGAAGTGAGGGTCCTCTTCGACCATCAGAATCTCTATCTCGGCTTCGTGGCCCGGGATCCGAATCCGGGGGCGATTCGGGCCAATCTGGCCGACCGGGATACCCCGGTCCAAGATGACCACGTCGGGTTCATCATCGATCCATTCAACGACGAGCGGCGAGGTTTTCAGTTCCGCATCAACCCTCTTGGCGTCCAGATGGATGCCATCTTCAGTGAGAACGAGGGGTTCGAGGACTTCACCTGGGACGCGATCTGGGACTCGAAGGGGCGGATCACCGAGGAGGGATACGTCGTGGAGGTGGCCATCCCCTTCAAGAGCCTTCGTTTCCCCAGGACCTCGGAGCCCCAGACGTGGGGATTCATGGCATTCCGGTCCTACCCCAGGGAGGTGCGCCATCGGATGCGGAGTTTTCCCACCGACCGGGGCCGGGCGTGCCTTCTCTGCCAGATGAACAAGATGGTGGGGATCCAGGGGGTGGATCCAGGACGAAATGTGGAGGTGACGCCTACCCTGACGGCGGTTCGAACGGATAGCCGGCCCGAATGGCCGGGAGGGTCCTTGGAGGCGGGAGAGGCCGACTTCGAGGGAGGCGTCACCGCCCGTTGGTCCGTCACCCCAAATCTGGTCTTCAATGGGACGGTGAACCCGGACTTCTCCCAGGTGGAAGCGGATGTGGCCCAGTTGGATGTGAACAATCGATTCGCCCTCTTCTTCCCGGAACGACGGCCGTTCTTTCTGGAGGGTGCGGACTTCTTCCTCACTCCACTGAACGTGGTCTTCACCCGAACGGTGGCTGACCCTCTGGGGGGCGCCAAGCTGACGGGGAAGGAGGGGGACAATGCCCTTGGGTTTTTTTTCACTCGGGACCGGGTGAACAACCTCATCCTCCCGGCCAACCAGGGGTCTGCCTCCACCTCCTTATCCGAGGACGTCAGCGCCGGGGTCTTTCGATACCGCCGCGATGTGGGTGATGGCTCCACCGTGGGCGGCCTCCTTACGGTTCGGAAGGGCGAGGAGTACCACAACCGGGTCTACGGGGCGGATGCCTTCATTCGCCTCTCGAGGACAAACACCTTCCAGGCCCAGTTCCTCCGCTCCGACACGGACTACCCCGCGGACCTCGCCTCGAACTTTTTGCAGGAGGATGGGGATTTCCAGGGGAACGCATTCCAGATTCGGCTCCAGCATCGAAGCCGAGACTGGAATGCCTTCGCCAAGGTCGAACAGCTGGCGGCCGGTTTCCGGGCCGACGCCGGGTTCATTCCACGGGTCGACACCCGGGGTGGCGAGGTCCTGGTGCAACGAACCTGGTGGGCAGCTGACCCGGACCGCTGGTTCTCCTTCGTGAATGCCGGTGTTTTGGCCTCCCGGACGGAGGATCTGGAAGGCCGACTCACGGACGAGCGTGTTCAACTCATCGGCGGATACTCCGGACCAAAGCAATCCACGGTGAATGTGGCCTTCGCCCGCCGGAGGGAACTCTTCGCCGAAGCGCTGTTCGAAGGTCTCGATGCGGCGTTTGTCGGGTTCGAGGTGCGGCCTTCAGGGTCTCTGACTCTGGGGTACGGTTCCGAGCTCTCGGAGACCATCGATTACCTCGCCGCCGAGAAGGGGACCCAAATTACCGCCGGCCCCAGTGCGGAGATCAGACTGGGTCGCCACCTGAACCTTAACCTCCGTCATAACTACCGGCGTCTCGAGCGAGGTGGGGACTGGGCCTTCGTCGCCAACCTCTCCGAGCTCCGGGCGGTATACAACTTCAATGTCCGAACCTTCTTCCGGGCCATCGTCCAGTACCAGAACATCGAGCGGAACCCAGACAACTACGAGGTGGACCGTCCGAGGGAAGCACGGACCCTCTTTACTCAGCTTCTTTTCTCCTACAAGGTGAACCCCCAGACCGTCCTTTTCCTCGGGTATTCCGACAACGGCTCGGGAAGCCTGACGTCCGACCTGGACCGGATCGACATCACCAGAACGGACCGGACCTTCTTCCTGAAACTGGGATACGCCTGGCGGCCCTGAGCTCCGTTCCCCCTCGAACCCAGCTCCAAGAGGTTTTGTGGCACAATCCGGGCTCCGTCCCTATGCTCTCCTCCTATCTCCAACCTGATCTCTTCTTCCGGGAGGTCTCATGAAACGGCTTCTCCTTCTTCTGGCCGTCCTTGCCCTGGTCGCCACCGTGCTCGTTCGGACTACTCCGGATCTGAGTGGTCAGGAAAGGCGGCCTCTCACCCTCGAGGACTACTTCCTCCTGGAGTCCGCAGGCAGCCCGGCAATCTCTCCCGACGGAGAGTGGGTGGTCTTCTCCCGGTCCCGGGTGCTGAAAGAGGAGAACGGGAGTCACTCCGAGTTGTGGATCGTACCGTCGGACGGGTCGACTCCGGCCCGACGCCTCACCTCGCCCAGCTTCAGCGCCTCCTCGCCCCGGTGGAGCCCGGATGGCTCCCGGCTGGCCTTCTCTTCCGGTCGTGAGATACCCGGTGAGGGAAGAGGGAGTTGGTGGTTTCTCCGCATGGATGGTCGCCCGGGTGAGGCCTTCCAGATCCCGGGCCTCGGCGGAGCGCCTCTCTTCAGTCCGGACGGGGAGTGGATCGCATTTTCCCGTACCACCCGCCCCACTTCGCCGGACGGGCGTCCGCCCCATCCGGTCACCACCCGGGATCTCTCCGAATTCGAGCAGGAGATCGTGGAGCATTTCGACGGTCGGGACTTCGACTGGATGGGGTATCGGTTCGATCGGCGGGGGTCCCTCCCCGATCCACGGAATCCCCATGCCACTCCACCATCGGAGCTGTTCCTGATCCCTTCCCAGGGCGGCCAACCCACCCAGATCACCCGGATGGGGGTGAACGTCCAGGGGCCCTCGTGGCACCCAGACGGGAATGCCCTGGCCTTCACAGCGGACGAATACCAGCGGGACGAACGAAGCTATGAACGGGCCGATCTCTGGACGGTGACGACAGAGGGAGAGATGGCTCGCCTCACGGACGACGAGTACAACTATTCAAGCCCAGCATGGGCTCCGGACGGTCGACACATCGTCGTCCGAGGGAACGTGGGTCTCGACGTGGTCATCCGGGAGCGGTGGGACCACGGTGCTCCGTCGGACCTGTTCCTCTTCTCCTTGGACGGAGGCGCCCGCAGGAACCTCACCGAGGAGTGGGACCTCATCCCGGGAACCCCGTCGTGGGACCCTCAAGGCCGCCATCTTTTTTTCACCGCCGGCATCAGTGGGGAGAACCACCTTTTCCGCCTCGATGTGGCCACAGGAGAGGTGGAGCAGATTACCACGGGAGAGCGGATGATCCGGGGGATCTCTTTTTCGGGCGACTTCCGCCGGATGGCCTACGCCGCATCCGAGCCCACCCTACCGGGAGACATCCACTCGGCCCGGTTGGACGGGTCTCGGGAGCAACGCCTCACCCATGTGAACGGCGATCTGTTGGCCGGTTTGACTCTCTCCGAGCCCCAGAACCTCCACTTTTTCAGTGCCGACGGAACCGAGGTGGAGGGGTGGATCCTCCCTCCCATCGGGTGGAGTGCCGGAGCGGGGGAGGGGCAGGAGTACCCAATGATCCTGACCATCCACGGTGGCCCTCACGGCGCCTACGGAAGTGGGTTCATGTTCGAACAGCAGCTCCTGGCCGCCCAGGGGTATTTTGTGCTCTACACGAACCCCCGAGCCAGCACCGGATACGGAGAAGCGTTCCGCTGGGGGATCTGGGGTGGTTGGGGATTCAAGGATTATGAGGACATCATGGCATGGGTGGACCACGCTCTGGGGCGCTTCC
>CBDUAX010000500.1:0-3925 GCA_965365235.1 uncultured bacterium | reverse complement strand
TTGCTCTTCTTACCCATCGCGATCCTATGGGTCCTGGTGAAGATTCTGCCCCCATGGGTAGACGCAGACTCGCCCGCGGGGCCGGGATCGGCCTGAGGAACTCGGATCTGGGGCCTTTCACGGGCCCGACAGCCGGTTGGACCTCCTGCGGAAAGCGTTGGGAAGGCGGCGCCCCTCGTCCGCTTCAAACGGACGAGGGGGCCTCCTCCTGGCTGGCATGCTTCTGGCAAAAGAAAACACGTGTTTCGTTCGCCGAAACGCGGTAGTTTCCCCAGGGGAGCGCCACGATCTCCCCTGGGAGAGGTAGTCGACTCTCCTGGAGTTGGGGTCAGGCGGCCCAATTCAGGCGGGTTGAATGGACATGCTGGCCTACCGCTGAGGCCTTGTGCCACATCGGACCAGCCCTTCGACTCGGGGGTGACGGTGCCTGGAGATCTTCGTTTCGGTCAGAAGAGGCGTTCCCAAAAGCCGATAGGAATCTCCGGGTCCCCTGCCCAAGTCCCCGACTTTGGCTCAAAGGCCTTCCACAACGGTTTCGAACCGAGGTTTCAGATGATTCACCGGAAGCTCTTCGTTCTTGCCTTCCTCGGGCTCTTGGCCCTGCCGGTTCATGCGGTTGGCCAGGGATTCGGGTTGAATGGCAAGGCCCGAACCTTTGTGAGCTACCTCCAGGTCAGAGGAATCGTCCAGGACAGCTTGGTGGCCGCCGGCGTGCCCGGTGAAGGAAGCCAACGCACACTGGAAGACGGCACCCGGGTCGCATGCGTGGATGATTGGTGCCGCTTCTACCGCTCTGGTCCTGATGAGGGGGTGATGCCCTTCCTACAAGATTTTGAGCTGAACGCCTGGTCGGGGATCACGGGCCTCCGCGGGTTCGCCCACGTTCGATTCCGCCAGCCTTTTGGGGATGGAGACTATTGGCCCCGGATGGACAGTGAGGTCGAGGCCCTCACCGCTTACCTCGAATACCGGCGGTCCAACTACCTGGTCAAGGCCGGGAGGATTTGGGAATCCACCTCACTGGGCTTCTACAACTACGATGGGGGCTCCCTCCAGCTCCGACTTCCGACCGATCTCGACCTGAACGTCTACGGTGGATTGAGTCTGATTCGGGGGTTGAACCAGCTTCACCACACCGACCTCATCGGAAGCGTCGAACCGCTCAACCCGAAGGAAGATGCCTATCTCATGGGCTTCCACTCACGGTGGCGGCCCATTCCCGAGCTGGCTGCCTCTTTTACTTACCAGCGTGAAACCACCACCAACTCGGAAGACCTCTACTCTGAGCGAATCGCCGGGAGCGCCCGGGTACTCCTCCGACAGGTCAGCCTGGATCTGGAGCTCAAGTACGATCTCGCCACCGAGAACACCAACCTGGCTCGCCTGGCCCTCACCGCTCCTCTCGGGGCTGGCTTCCGGGCCAGCGGGGAGGTTCGGAGTTACACGCCCTATTTCGACCTCTGGACGATTTGGGGTGCCTTCTCTCCGGTCGGGTACGATGAGGTCCGGGGTCGGTTGGACTGGAGGAGCTCCAGGGCTCGGTTCTCAGCCAGAGCATACGGAAGCTTCCGGGAGTACGGAGACACCAAGGTAACTCCGGCTCAGAGTGGGACCGAGATCACGAATGACGCCTGGCGTTTCGCCGTGGGTGCCCGGTACGGCATCAGGGACGATCTGGTTCTGGACGGGGAGTTCCGCCAGGACATGGGATACGGGGCCAGCCGGACCGGAGGCGATGCGTCTCTTCAGAAGACCTTTGGCAGAGGGAAGTACCTGGCCGTAAAGGGGACCGCCTTCGAGACCTTCTCGGAGTTCCGGGTTGGCTCCGGTAGGGTCATGGGAGGCGGCGTTCAGGGTGCTCTTCCCATAGGGCCCGCGAACCTTCAAGGGAGCGCCATGCTCTACAAGCACGAACCCACCGACCAACCCACGGTGCTGGATCTGAACCAGGCCCGCGTGAACCTGATCCTGGAGATTCCCATCGGTGGGGACCCGGGTATGGCGAGAGGGGGTGACCGATGAAGAAGATGATGAGGTTGGCCGTTTCGGCCCTGGTCCTGAGAGCCCTCTTCGGGCCCACCGTCCTGGAAGCACAGAGCGAGTTCCCTCACGAAAAACACGCGCTCTTCTATCCTGAATGCAGCGCCTGTCACGCTGGGGTGACTACGGGTGAGTGGGAGGGGGTCTACCCCGAGCTGGCAACCTGCACGGCCTGTCACGATGGATCTACCGCTCCCCAAATCGATTGGACTCCGCCGGAAGGACCCCGAAGCTCGAATCTAGCGTTCCAACACGAGCCCCACGGCTTCGGCTGCGCCATGTGCCACGTCCCGGAGGGCGATGAGGACCTATCGGGTCTGCGGTTCCCTCGACCCTCCACTTGCCTTGGTTGCCACGCTCCAGAGACTGAAAGCCACCTGGCTCCTGAAACGCCCTGTTCCACGTGCCACGTTCCAGCCGCCAAGGCACCCTTCTCGAACAAGGGAATGTCCGGGTTGCCAAGGCCTGCCTCCCACAGGTTCGGTGATTTTTCGCGGAGTCACCGGAGCGCGGCTGCGACGTCGCCGGATTACTGCGCCGTTTGTCATACCGAGAGCACCTGCACGAGTTGTCATGATGGTCAGGGCTCTCCAGCCTTCCACCCTCTGAACTTCCTGGCCTCCCATGCACCTGAGGCCTACGGCAGGATCAACGACTGCAGCTCCTGCCATAGCACGGAGGCCTTCTGTCGAGCCTGCCATATGGAGCTGGGGATGGGCTCTGAAGGTGGGATCGGTGGGGCGTACCACAATGATGATTCGCTCTGGATCCTGAGCCATGCCGTTGCGGCTCGGCAGGATCTGGAAAGCTGTGTTTCCTGTCACCAGCAGACGGACTGTCTGCGCTGTCATTCGGCCCAGTCGGGTCTCGGGGTGAATCCCCACGGGCCCGACTTCAACGGATCGGGCATCAGTGACCGGAATAAGGCCATGTGTACTCTCTGCCATATTTCCGGTGGTTGATGAGAATCCGGTAGGGTTTGTGGCGGTAAAAAATAAGAGCCCGCTTGATTCTCTCCCTTCCCTGCCCAAGGAGGGGAAACGGCGGCGGAGGTTTGCGACCGATGGAGCGTGTCCTTCGCCTTGCGATAGATTTAAGGCTTTCTTGGTGGGTCCTTCTTGCGCTGACCGTTCCTCACCCGGGAGTGGCCCAGGGTCGTGACGACCCTTGTTTGATGTGCCACTCCCTGTCGACCATGTTCGAGGCCACCGGGGAGCCAGAGCGCTACGTGGTCACCCACGAGGACCTGCAGGGATCGGTACACGGCTCCCTCGGTCTCTCCTGTTCGTCGTGTCACCGGGACATGGCGTTCCCCCATCCGGAAACCGCCCGAGCAACCTGCTCTCCTTGTCACACCCAGATCGAGACGGACTTTCGGGAGAGCCTGCACGGGTACGCCCAGGCCCGGGGGAATGAACGAGCCCCCGATTGTGCCACCTGCCACGGGACGCACGAGATCCTTCCCAGGATCGATCCCCGGTCGCCCACTCACAAGGTTCGATTACCCGGCACCTGCGCATCTTGTCACGGCGAATCGGGACTCCTGACGGACCAGTACGTCCGTTTGCCACAGTCCTTCCAGCAATACGCCCTCTCGGTCCATGGGCAGGGCACCACCCGCGGCATCGCCGCAGCGGCCTCTTGCTCAGACTGTCATAGCGTCCATTCCCTGAAGGGTTCGGCGGATCCGGAGTCCCGGATCAATCCGAGGAACGTGGCGACCACCTGCGGTCAGTGTCACCCGGACATCCAGATCCAGTACGATCAATCCATCCATGGCCGGGCCCTTCAGGCCGGGGTTCGGGATAGCCCAACCTGCACCGACTGCCACGGGGAGCACCTCATTCTCTCGCCGCAGAACCCGGACGCCAAGGTCTCCGGGGCT
>CBDUAX010000499.1:0-3935 GCA_965365235.1 uncultured bacterium | reverse complement strand
TCGGAGTGGAGGATGGGTGGATGGAGGTCCGTGGCCGGATCGCCCTTGGTCGCCGTGGAGGGAATGGCCGCATGGCGGTCCACCTGAGGAGGTCCGATGAGACCAGGGTCCGTGAACCGGTTTTCCCCACATCCCAGGAGGATCCAGACGGAGAAGACCCAGACCAGGAGGACCCCGAGACCTGATCCCGGGGAGCCGGCCAGCGCACGACCGGCATGACGGCGGCGGACCATACGTTTCTCCCTGTAGTGAAAGAATACCCTTGCGGGACCCCCACCTCCCCTGCCCAACATATATATGGTATCGGCTACCCCTGATAAATCGTTGACCCAAGCCTCCGACACGCCCATGTCAGATTTCATCCTTCGCCCGATCTCTTCGGAGGACTATCCCCAGATCCGGGACATCTACCTCGAGGGAATCGCCACCGGCCACGCCACCTTCGAGACCGAGGCCCCGGATTGGGAGGGGTGGGATGAGAAGTTCCTCCGGGACTGCAGGGTGGTGGCTGAACGGGATGGGGAGGTCTTGGGGTGGGCGGCGCTGAGCCCGGTGTCGGACCGGTGTGTGTACGGGGGTGTGGCCGAGGTAGCGGTCTATGTCGCCGACCGGGCCCGGGGCCAGGGCCTTGGAACGGATCTATTGGCAACGCTGGTGCAGAGCTCGGAGCGAGCGGGGCTCTGGACCCTTCAGGCCGGTATCTTTCCGGAGAACGTCGGCAGCGTCCGCATTCATGAGAAGTGTGGCTTCCGGGTCATCGGGACTCGTATGCGTCTGGGGAAGATGGGTGACGAGTGGCGGGATGTGCTCCTGATGGAGCGGCGCAGCACGGTGACGGGGGTGGAGAAGATCCTAGACGGTCCTTCGCCGGCCCTGTGGCCCCGCCGGACCGGTTCCCCGGCACTCCCAAGAGCGCAACAGAAACCGCCGCCGGGCCAGGGACCGAATGGAGCGGGACCCGTGGCCCCTCAGCCCGTCTCCCCTACCACCCCTCCCGCTGGGCCAACCCCGTGATGTGGGCCAGGTGATGTTTCCCATGCCAGGCATAGAGCTGGAGGTTGACCTCCAGGGTCACGGAGCCCATCTCCGGATGCTGGAGGGTCCGCCGAAAATCCTTATCCGTAAGATTCCGAAGGAAGACCACCCACCGGGCGTGGAGGGCATGAAGGAAGTCCAATGAGAGCTCCACCGGTGCCGTCCGTGCTTCTTCCAGCTCAGCCCACCGTGCCTCGTCGTAGGTCTTGATGGCGGGATTGTCCTCGGTCATGGCCCACTTGTACCGGATGTAGCTCTGCACATGACTGTCCGGGAGATGGTGCACCACCTGTCGGACCGTCCATCCCTCGGGCCGATAGGGCGTATCCAGCTGCTCATCGGTCAGCCCCGCGATAACGAAGCGCAGGTCGGCAGGCAGGTGTTCGATCTCGGTGATGAGGGTCTCCCGCTCGTCTGCCGTCAATCCGGTGCGGGGTTGGAAGGGGCCGATGGGGAAGCGGAGGGCGTCGAGGTCGGTCATTCGAATTCTCATCCGGAAGAGGTGCTTGCTTTGGAGGGATACCGGAGGTTGTTTCCCCCAGACCCCCAAACGTTCCTCTGAGGCGAGCCATGACCCCTCTTCACCAGACACTTTCGAACCCCTTTGAGGCCGGAAAACCCCGGTGGGCCGCCATCCTCCTTTCCGGCCTCATCGCCTCCTTCTCCGCCTGCCTTCCCGAGTCCCCGGCCGCTTCACCTTCCGCCACCCAGGACTCTCCCTTCGGGATTCCGACGGTGGATCTGTCGGCCGAGACCCACCGTCAGGTGGTGGTGGACCGGGAGCCGGGCCAGTACCTGGGCCATCCCACAACGATCCTCCTGGAGGACGGGATCTCCATTCTGACGGTGTATCCCAAAGGCCACGGCCGGGGGCCCATCGTCATGAAGCGGAGCCCCGACGGGGGTCTGACATGGTCGGATCGCCTCCCGGTGCCGGAGAGCTGGGCCACCTCCCAGGAAGTGCCCACGGTGTTCCGTCTGGAGGACCGGGCGGGGAAGCGGCGGGTGGTGATGTTCTCCGGACTCTATCCCATCCGGTCGGCTGTGTCGGAGGACGACGGAACCTCGTGGTCCGGGCTGGAACCCATCGGCGACTTCGGAGGCATCGTAGCCATGTCATCGGTGGTCCGTCTAAAGAACGGCGACCACATGGCCCTCTTTCATGATGATGGCCGATTCCTGGAGAACGCCGGGGAGCGGTCGGAGTTCCACGTCTTCAAGACCGTCTCCAGCGATGGAGGCCTCTCATGGGGCCCGCCCCAGGTGGTCACCAGTCATCCCGATGCCGACCTTTGCGAACCCGGGGCCATCCGTTCCCCCGACGGCAACACCATTGCCCTCCTCCTGAGAGAGAACAGCAGGACCCACAACTCCTTCGTGGTCTTCAGTCCCGATGAGGGGGAGAGTTGGAGTGAGCCGAGGGAGCTCCCTCTGGCCCTGACCGGGGATCGCCACACGGCCAAATACGCCCCGGACGGACGCCTCTTCATGAGCTTCCGAGACATGGCGGAAGGAAGCCCGACCAAGGGAGACTGGGTGGGGTGGGGGGGGAGTTTCGACGATATCGCCGAGGGACGGGAAGGCCAGTACCGGATTCGTTTCATGGACAACAAGAACGCCTGGGACGCCGCCTATCCCGGAGTGGAGCTTCTCCCGGACGGCACCTTCGTGGTCACCACCTACGGCCACTGGATCGAAGGTGAGGAGCCTTTCGTGGTTTCCATCCGGTTCACGCTGGAAGAGTTGGATGGAAGGGTGGGCCGTCATGACCACTGACCGCTCCGGACCCGGGACCGGCGATGGGTCCGTCGAGGCCCGCAGCGGTTCCCATGAGCCCCGCAGCGATTCCCACGAGCCTCTCAGCGGTTCCCACGAGCCCTGCAAGAAACCCTGACTCACCCCTGACATTCCGGGGATCACTGGCCCATCGGCCGAGGATAGCTTTCTGGTGCTCCCCGGGGGTTCCGGCCCTCGGGTGCTCCGTGATCCGGAAATGCACGGAGGCCACCTCCCATGCGGAAGAACAAAGAGATGAGCATCGTTCCGGTAGTGCGGCGATCCCCTTGGGCCTTGCTGGTCCTGGCTGGCCTGCTTTCGGTACCTCCTCGATGCGTCGCTGCTGAAGCGCCGGAGTCTCGATCCCTTTCCAAGGAACTGACGGTCTGGTACCTGGGCCACTGCGGGTTTGCAGTTCAGGTGGGTAACAAACTCCTGATCTTTGACTACCAGGAGGAGTACGGCACCGCCAGCCCCAATCCGGAGGCCGGCGGTCTCGCAGACGGCATCATCGAACCCGAAGACCTCAGCGGCCTGGACGTCTATGTCTTCGCCAGCCACTCCCATGGTGATCACTATGACCCCACGGTTCTGGCCTGGGAGGAAAAGGTGGGGACCATCACCTACTTCTTCGGATGGGAAGCCGGGGAGGAACCTCATCACCACTATATGATCGGCCCACGGGCAACGGCTGAGGTTGGGGGGATCCGGGTTTACACCATCAACTCCCATCACTCCGGTGTGGACGAAGTGGCTTTCCTGGTTGAAGTGGATGGAGTCTGGATCTATCACAACGGGGACTACCGGCAGGACTATGTCCAGGACTTCCAGTACCTCGCCACCCTCCCCGACCACATGGATCTGATCTTCCATGGGGCCGTCCACGAACCCGGGATTCAGTACACCCTACAGGCGGAGCTCCTCATGGACACCTTCAGCCCCGACGCCTTCTTCCCCACTCACTACGGTGGCAGGGAGGAGGAGATGGAGGAGTTCGCCCGTGTGATGGCGTCCCGAGGGCACCACGAGATGATTCCACTGCCGAAGCGTCGGGGCGACCACTGGACGTTCGGGGGGTCGGAGATCTGAGGGAACGGACCGGCACTCCAGACGGGGCTTGTCAT
>CBDUAX010000498.1:0-3950 GCA_965365235.1 uncultured bacterium | reverse complement strand
CACCCCACGGCCGGGAACATCGGGGGTGGCGGATTTATGGTGATCCGATTCCCCGATGGCACCTCCACCGCTTTGGATTTCCGGGAGAAGGCGCCTCTGGCCGCCTACCCTGAAATGTTCCTGGACGAAAACGGGGAGTACTCCAGGGAACGCCATCACAACAGTCACCTGGCCGTCGGCGTGCCCGGAACGGTGGCGGGTTTCGCCAAAGCCCATGAGCAGTATGGCAGCGGGAGCTGGGCCAGATTGGTGGATCCTTCGGTGGCCCTGGCGGCGGATGGTTTTGAGCTCTCCGAGGCACTGGCCGGTTCCTTCGGCTATGCCACTCGGGCCATGGAGAACTATCCCGCCAGCCTGGCCAAGTTCACCAAGGATGGCGAACCCTACAGCACCGGGGACATCTGGCTCCAACCGGACCTGGCGAAGAGCCTGGAGCGAATAAGAGATCAGGGCCGGGATGGGTTCTATAAGGGAGAAACGGCCCGATTGATCGCCGAGGAGATGGTCCGGGGCGGTGGGATGATCACCGAAGAGGACCTGGCCCTCTATGAAGCCAAGGAACGCACGCCCATCCGCGGAACCTTCCGAGGATACGATATCATCAGCATGCCGCCACCCTCCTCCGGCGGTACCGCCCTGGTGGAGATGCTGAATATCCTGGAGGGGTTCGACCTGGCTGCGCTGGGGCACAACTCCCCGGGCCATGTCCACCTGATCGTGGAGGCCATGAGACGGGCCTTCAGAGACAGGGCGCTGCACCTCGCCGATGCTGACTTCGCTGATCCTCCCATCGAAGAACTCACCAGCAAAGCGTACGCCGAATCCCTCCGGGCCGAGATTCGCACGGATCGGGCTTCCGTCTCGGAGCCGTCGGACATCGCCGTCACGGCAGAGAGCTTGGAGACCACCCACTACTCCGTGGTGGATGGGGACGGAATGGCCGTGGCGGTGACGTACACCCTGGAGTCGGGGTACGGGTCGAAAATTGTGGTTCCGGGCGGTGGTTTCCTCCTGAACAACGAGATGGGTGACTTCAACGCGGGCCCCGGACTCACTGATGCTCGAGGTCTCATCGGAACCGAACCGAATCTTGCCAGGCCGCAGCAGAGGATGCTCTCCAGCATGACGCCGACGATCCTGGCCAAGGACGGGGAACTGGTGGCCGTAACCGGGAGCCCCGGAGGCCGGACCATCATCAACACCGTCCTCCAGGTCGTTCTGAACATCACCGAGTTCGGCATGGGAATCCAGGAGGCGGTGGACGCCAAACGAGTCCACCACCAGTGGCTCCCTGACGGGATGCGGATGGAGGAGGCTGGGCTGACCGCCGAAGCTCAGGCCGCGCTGGAGAACATGGGCCACACCGTGCAGGTCCGGGGCCAGCAAGGGACTGCCCATTCCATCATGATCGACGCGACGACGGGCATGAGGATCGGTGCACCGGATCCTCGTGGGGAAGACGCTGGGGCTGCAGGACACTAGCAGGTCACAAAGATGGGGGATACCGGATCCCGTATCTCGGAAGAGCAGGCCCGACGACTATGGGAGAGGGCTGCGGAACTTCAGGCCGAAGCCGATCGGAAGAAAGAGGAAGAGGCTTCTGAGAAGGCCGTGGAATCGGAAACCTCGGAGACCGTCCAGGAGGAGGATGACGGCCAAGGGTATTCCCTGACCCATGTCCGCCAGGCGGCCCAGGAGGTCGGCATCCGACCGGAGTTCCTGGAACTGGCCTTGGGAGAAGAGACGATCCTGGATCTTGAGGGGGGTGGGGAAGAGAAGGCTCTTGATCGGGCCGCATCGCGGTTCCTCGCCAATACCGATGAGGCCCTGGTGATCCGGCGATCGTATGCCTTTCCCCCGGAGGTCGTCTGGCCTGTGGTGGAGTGGGTGTTCACCGACGATCAGACCGGCGTGGAGTTGCTCGAACTTCGGGGTGGAGGACCTCTGGAGGGTGGGGTCGCCGTATTCGAGTCGCCCTACACCTACCAGCGGGCGGGGACCCTCGAGTATGCCGCCACGGTGGCGGAGGTCCGGCGTTTTCTGGTCCGGGTCAAGCCGAATTCCGACGGCGGGGGCTGCGAAGTCGAGGTCCACGCACCCCTTCGCCGATCCCGGCGAGTCAACTTCTGGGTCGGGTCGGGGCTCTCGGGTGGGGCCGGCATCTTGGGCGGCCTGGCCGGGGCGGGACTTGCGGGAGCGGTTTCAGGTGGGTTGGCGGCACTGCCGCTGGCTTTTGCCCTGGGCACCCTGACCGTGGGCGGGGCCGTCGGGATCGCTTTCGCCGTGTTCTGGGTCCTACGCGCACTCTACCGGTATGGCTCCCGCCTATTCGAGCGGGCCGTGAAGAGGGTTCTGACCCGCGTCGAACGCGAACTCCTCCGAGGACCGATGGCGGCCCTTGGACCGAGGCCAGCCGGACGTCCTTCGCCCGAATCGGGAAGTGGGGAAAACGGCTGAAACCACACCCTTCTCCCAGGGTACGAGGGGGCCCAATAGAGATCGTTTGGCGGACAGAAGAGGAGTGGGGCCAATGGCTGGGAAGACACGAAAGACCGATGCTGAGTGGAAGGAGCTTCTTACCCCGGAGCAATACCAGGTCGCCCGGAAGAAGGGCACGGAACGGGCCTTTACCGGGGAGTATTGGAACACCAAGACCCAAGGCACCTATCGCTGCATCTGCTGCGGTACGGCGCTCTTCAGCTCCGAGACAAAATTCGATTCTGGCACCGGCTGGGCAAACTTTTATGAGCCTCTGACTCCAGATGCGGTTCGGGAGGAGTCTGACCGGAGCTTCTTCATGAAAAGGACCGAGGTCCTCTGCCATTCGTGCGATGCTCACCTGGGCCACCTCTTCCCTGACGGACCTGAACCAACCGGCCTCCGCTACTGCCTGAACTCCGCCTCCCTGAAGCTCGATCCCGCAGAAGAGCAGGGGGACGCCGGGTAGGCGAACCGTATTGAACTCTTTCGGTTCAAAACGCTCCCATCCTGGACCAATTCGCTCTTCAGGGCCCCCCTACGTTGCGCTAAGTTTCGCTCCGTGACCCGGACTGAAAGGGAAGAGCCCATGGGTGTGTCCTACCTGAAATTGCTTGCCGTGCTGCTGGGATTTTTCCTCGTTTCCTGCGCTTCGGGCTCTGGCTCGGCAGATCCTGGGGAAACCCGGGGCGGCATGCCGGACCTTCGGGGAAGTCGGGTCCTGGTTCTGCCCGTCCAACTTCGGCCCGGAATCCCCTCCAGTGTAACGATCGATGAAGAAATCGCTTACGCGTTTGAAGCCAGGAGCGAACGAATTCAGTGGGTATTCCCCGAGGAAGTGGAGAGGATCCTGAGGCGCTCTCCGGGGGTTCAGGCACACCTGAACGGTCTTCCGGTAGGGGTTTTCCTCCAGGCTGAGGTGAGACGGATCGGGGATCCTCTCTACGGAGAGATCCGAAGGCTCACCACGCTGGTCGGCGCGGATGTTGCACTCATCCCGGTCCAACTTCGGTACGGACCGGACGAGGCCTATCATCTGATCCTGACCCTCCTGGACCCGGTGATGGGTAGGGTTCTCTGGTTCTCCACCATCGATGGGGCCACCGGAGTTGCCGGGAGTCCTGAGGCTTTAGCCTCGGTGGCCGATGCAGCGGCCAGGGCTGTGGCACCCCTGGGTTGAAATCTGGCCGTCGATACGGTGTATATGTCAGAGAAACCAGACAGTCGAAACGAAAAGAAGGACGTTGTGAATAGCGTGTCTATCCAGAGGACTACAGGTCGAAGGAGTGGGTGGGTCCTGGCGCTTACCCTGGTCGGCCTGTTGAGCGCATGCGAAGAGCAGGATCTGACGGTCCCCACCTCCGATCAGGTTGAATCGGCCTTCTCGTATGAGGGGTCCCTGACGGCCACCATGAGCGGGAATGTGGCTGAGGTGACGGTGTCCCAGCCGGAACGAGACCTCCGTCGCGGCG